>WFXX01000076.1 GCA_015490395.1 Gammaproteobacteria bacterium
GTCTTCGCCTACGCCAACCCTTTGCGCCCCCCTCCCGCCGAGGGAGGTGCTCGGGCCGTACTCCTGGAGGACCTGCGCTGGGGACGGTGCGACATCAAGGCCATCTCCCTCCTGGCCAACGTCCTGGCCCGGCAGGCGGCCCACCGGCGCAGCGCGGACGAGGCCATCTTGGTCCGGGAGGGCGAGGTGACCGAGGGGGCGGCCTCCAACGTCTTTGCCGTGGTGGAAGGCGTGCTCCTCACCCCGCCACGGAGCCCCCGTCTTCTGCCGGGGGTCACCCGGGACCTGGTCCTGGAGCTGGCGGCCGAGGCCGGGCTGCCTTGCCGGGAGGCCCCCCTGCCCGTAGGCCTGGTCCAGCGGGCGGAGGAGCTATGGCTGACCAGCTCCACCCGGGAGGTGGTCCCCGTGCTGGCCCTGGACGGCCGTCCCGTGGGCGGAGGCAGGCCCGGACCCCTTTGGCGCCGGGTGCACCGGCTCTACCAGGCCCGCAAGGCGCGCTGGCGGGAGGGGGGACGGGCCGGGGTGCCCGGGACAGAACCCCCGGGACCGGCAGCGGCCGCAGGAGGCGCGGGATGAGCCGGGAGGAGGGCCTGCTCACCTTCCCCTGCGACTTCCCCGTCAAGGTGGTGGGCTGGCACGCGGAGGACTTCGACGCCCTGGTGGTGAGCCTGGTGCGCCGGCACGCCCCGGACCTGGGGGAGGGGGCGGTGCGCGTGCGCGCCAGCCGGGGCGGGCGCTACCTGGCGGTCACCGTCACCGTGCGGGCCACCAGCCGGGAGCAGCTGGACGCCATCTACCGGGAGCTCACCGCCTGCCCCCGGGTCCTCATGGCCCTCTGAGGCGACCGTGACCCGACCCGAGCTGCTGGTGGAGGAGCTGGGCCTGCGCCCCTACGAGCCGGTCTGGGCAGCCATGCGCGCCTACACCCACCGCCGGGGGCCGGAGGACCCGGACCGCCTGTGGCTGCTCCAGCATCTTCCCGTCTACACCCTGGGGCTGAACGGGCGGACGGAGCACATCCTCGACCCCGGCGCCATCCCCGTGGTGCGCAGCGACCGGGGCGGGCAGGTGACCTATCACGGCCCCGGCCAGGTGGTGGCCTACCTGCTGCTGGACCTGCGCCGATCCGGGGGCACCGGAGGGCCCCGGGGCGTGCGGGCCCTGGTGGAGGCCCTGGAGCGGGCGGTGGTGGCCCTCCTGGCCCGCCACGGCGTGGCCGCCGCGCCGCGCCGGGAGGCCCCCGGGGTCTACGTGGACGGGGCCAAGGTGGCCTCCCTGGGCCTGCGGGTGCGCCGCGGCTGCTGCTACCATGGGCTGGCCCTCAACGTGGCCATGGACCTGGAGCCCTTCCGCCGCATCCACCCCTGCGGCCATCGGGGGCTGCCGGTGACCCAGCTGCGGGACCTGGGGGTGCCCCTGGGAGTGGAGGAGGCGGGCCGGGAGCTGGCCGCCTGCCTGGCGGCCGAGCTGGGCCGCCGGCCGCGCTTCCCCGGCCCCTCCTCCACCTTGCTCCCGTCGGGGCCGCCCCGCATCGAGGAGGCGAGACCATGAGCGCCAGCCGCGAGCCCCGCCCCGCCCGCCAGCGGGGCCGGGACAAGACCGCGCCCCTGGTGGGGCGGCGCATCCATATCGATCCGACCGCGCCCCTGCCCCGCAAGCCGGCCTGGATCCGCGCCAAGGCCCCCCTCTCGCCGGAGGTGCGCCGCCTCAAGGCCATCCTCCGCCGCCAGGGGCTGCACACGGTGTGCGAGGAGGCCTCCTGCCCCAACCTGGGGGAGTGCTTCGGCCACGGCACGGCCACCTTCATGATCCTGGGCGACCGCTGCACTCGCCGCTGCCCCTTCTGCGACGTGGCCCATGGCCGTCCCCTGCCTCCCGATCCGGCCGAGCCCGCGCGGCTGGCCGAGACCGTGGCGGCCCTGGGCCTGCGCTACGTGGTCATCACCTCCGTGGACCGGGACGATCTGCCCGACGGGGGAGCGGGGCATTTCCGGGACTGCGTGCGGGCGGTGCGGGACCGCTGCCCCGGCATCCAGGTGGAGATCCTGGTGCCCGACTTCCGGGGCCGGGTGGAGCGGGCCCTGGATGCCCTGGGCGAGGCCCCGCCCGATGTGCTCAACCACAACCTGGAGACCGTGCCCCGGCTCTACCGCTCGGTGCGGCCGGGCGCCGACTACCGGGGCTCCCTGGCCCTCATCGCCCGCTTCAAGGAGCGCCACCCGGCTATCCCCACCAAGTCCGGGCTCATGCTGGGCCTGGGGGAGGAGCGGGACGAGGTGGAGCAGGTGCTCCGGGACCTGCGGGCCCACGGCTGCGACCGCCTCACCCTGGGCCAGTACCTCCAGCCCAGCCGCCACCACCTGCCCGTGGCCCGCTTCGTCCCCCCCGAGGAGTTCGCCGAGCTGGCCGAGCTGGCCCGCAGCCTGGGCTTCGACCACGTGGCCAGCGGCCCCCTGGTGCGCTCCTCCTACCACGCCGACCTCCAGGCGGCGGGCATCGCCGTGGGCTGACCCCGACGCTCAAGCGCCCTCCGCGCGCCTCCGATAACCCCGGTGCGGCGCCGGGCCCCGTGGCCCGGCCGCGGCACGGAGGGCGGAGGCCTTGGAGAGCGAGCGAGCGGGGACGCCGGCGGCGCGCCGGCACGGGGCGCGGCGGGCCCGGGCCCCTCTCTTCCTCCTTGTCCTCCTGGCCTGGTCCGCCGCCTGCCTCCCGGAGGGGGCGGCCGCCGCCCTCGGGGGGGCCTCCCCGGAGGCGGCCCTCCGGGCCCTGGCCCGGGACCCCGTCCCGGGGCGCCTCCCGGCCGCTCCGCCGGCCCGCTCCCTCACGCGGGGCGCCACCGCCGGCGGCCCGCTCCTGCGGCTGGCCCGCTCCGCCTACCGCCTCCGGGAGGGCCACTTGGCCGGCGGCCGGGTCTACCTCCAGCTCCGGGGGGCCCTGACGGCGGAGCGGCGCCGCCGCCTGGAGGCCCTGGGGGTGCGCCTGGGGGCCTACGTCCCCGACCAGGCCTGGGAGGCCTGGGTGCCCCCGGCGGCCGCCCCGGCCCTGGCCGGCCTGGGCTTCGTGCGGGCCGCGGTGCCCGTGGTGGCCGCGGACAAGCTTCCCCCCGCGCTTCTCGAAGGACGCCTTCCGCCCGGGGTGGTTAGGGATGGCCGGCTGCGGCTGGAGGTGCACTTCCACCCCGACGTGGACCTGGAGGCCGCCCGGGCCGCCCTGGCCGCGGCCGGGGCCGAGCCCCTGGAGCGGGCCTTCCTCAGCGGCCAGCGTCTGGGGGCGCTGGTCCCCATCGAGGCCCTGGGGGCCCTGGCGGCGCAGCCCGAGGTGCGGTGGCTGGCCCCCCGGCCCCGCCTGCCTCGCGCCCACAACGCCGCCGCCGCCCGGCAGGTGGGGGTGGCGGCCCTCCAGGAGGCCCCCGCCGGGCTGGACGGTGCCGGCGTGCTGCTGGCCCAGTGGGACGAGGGGACAGCCGATGCGGCCCATCCCGATCTGGCCGGCTCGGCGGCCTCCACCCGGCCGGCCAGATCGGGATGGGCCGCATCGGCTGTCCCCTCGTCCCACCGGGCCAGCCGCAC
>WFXX01000077.1 GCA_015490395.1 Gammaproteobacteria bacterium
CCGCTTGTCTCCCCCGGCGCTGCCCCGGGGGAGACAAGCGGATGGGGGTTCGCGCTCACCTGGTGCAGGGGCGCGGCCACCTGCCCGAGGGGCCGGGCGGCGGCCGCGGCAGCTCGTCCGTCCGTCTCGGTGGGGGGCACCAGCGGGAGGGGCTCGACCGTGCCGGACGCTCCAACGAGGCCGAGCCGCCGCAGCAGCCGCTCCAGCTCCTGGGTCTGGGCCGGATCCAGGGACCGGGTAGCCGAGGGGGCACCCGTCCGGAGAGCGGTCGCCTCCAGCCGGGCAGCGGCCACAGCCCCCTCCCCGAGGCCCTCCTCCACCGGCGACTCCGGTACGGTGCCGGTCGACGGGGAACCTCCCCGAGACAGCGTATCCAGGGCCGCCACCAGCCAGACGCGGAGGGTCTCAAACTCAGGCGCCGCAGGAGCCGGGCGCTCCTCGGCCGGGGCTCCTTGGATGCCGGTATCTCCCAGAGAGCCGCTTTCGCGGCGCAGCAGCACCAGGAGGTGCTGGAGCAGCCCGGCCCAGGCGGCGAGGCCAGCCGGGGCCCCAGCGTCGGGCTTCGCGCCTCCGGCCCCCGCCCCCTCAGTGGGCGCCGGGACATCCTCGCCAAGGATCAAGTCAGGCAGCAGGACCTCAGGGGGCCCCTCCGGAGAGGACCCTTCTCCTTCCACCGACAGGGCCCTCCGGAGCAGGGCCAGCAGGGCGGCGAAAGGGGGCGGATCGCCCCCGGCCTCCGGCTGCTGGAGCGCCACCCCCGGATCGGATGACAGGCCGCCCGCAGCCTCCGGCGCGGTGAGCAGCGTGGTCAGGGTCAGGGCACCGGGCTCCACGGATTGGGTCTCCTCCTCGAGGTGCGGCGGCCACGCGTGCCGCAGCCCAGGCAAGACCCGTGCCAGGCTCAGCGCCTCCCGTGCCAGCGGGCGGCGACCTCATCCTCCAGGCGCCGCTCACGCCGGGCGGCCTCTCGGGCCAGAGCCGAGCGCCCCCGCTCCAGGGCCTTCTCCAGGCGGCGGGCGTCCCGGCGGGCCGTCTCCCAGTCCCGCCGTCTGGCCTGGACCTCGGCCTCTCGGCTCGCCACCTCCCGGGCCTGCAGGGTCAGGGCCTGCTGGAGGCTGGCCAGGAAGCGGCTGCGCCCAGCCAGCAGGCCCGCGGTGACCGTGGCCCCGGGGCCCTCGGCGCGGTACTCCTCGAGGTAGCCTTCCAGCTCCGCCAGGCGACCCCGGGCCTGCTCCGCCGCGCGGCGAGCGGCCGCCAGCGCCCGGGCCGCCCGCCGCTCCCGATCCCGGGCCAGGCGCCAGAGGGCCTCCAGGCGCGCCACCCGGGCCCTCACCGCGCGCCCTCCCCTGCCGCGGCAAGAGCCTGCCCTCCGGCGGCAAGGGGCTGCATCAGGCCGCCTCCCGCCCTGCCGGCGCCGGATCGGCGAACAGGGCCCGCAGCTCGGCCACAGAGGTGGCCAAATCCACCGCCTCCTGGCGGTCCTGGCGCAGATAGGCCTCCATGCGGGGAAGCCGCTCCAGGGCCTCGTCCACCCGAGGATCGGAGCCCTTCTGGTAGGCGCCCACGGTGATCAGGTCCTCGTTCTGGCGATAGATGGCCAACAGCTCCCGGAAACGGCGCGCGGCGGCCTGGTGCTCCGGGTCCACGATATCCCCCATAAGGCGGCTGACCGAGGCCTCCACGTCGATGGCGGGGTAGTGGCCCCGCTCGCTGAGCCGGCGCGAGAGCACGATGTGCCCGTCCAGCACCGCCCGGGCGGCATCGGCCACAGGATCCTGCTGGTCGTCGCCCTCGACCAGCACGGTATAGAGAGCAGTGATGGAGCCACCGCCCCGCTCCCCGTTTCCCGCCCGCTCCACCAGGGCCGGCAGCTGGGCGAAGACCGAGGGCGGATAGCCCTTGGTGGTGGGCGGCTCGCCCACCGCCAGGCCGATCTCCCGCTGGGCCTGGGCGAAGCGGGTCAGGGAGTCCATGAGCAGCAGCACCTCGAGCCCTTGGTCCCGGAAGCCCTCGGCCACCGCGGTGGCCAGCATGGCCCCGTGGAGGCGCATCAGGGGCGGGCTGTCGGCGGGGGTAGCCACCACCACCGCCCGGGCCATGCTCTGGGGGCCCAGGATGCGGTCGATGAACTCCTTGACCTCGCGGCCGCGCTCGCCGATGAGCCCCACCACGATCACGTCGGCCTCGGTGTAGCGGGTGAGCATGCCCAGGAGCACGCTCTTGCCCACACCGCTGCCGGCGAAGAGGCCCAGCCGCTGGCCACGGCCCACGGTGAGCAGACCGTTGATAGCCCGCACCCCCACGTCCAGGGGCTGGCGGATGGGCTGGCGCTCCAAGGGGTTGATGGGGCGGCCGGCCAGGGGCAGGCGCCGGGAGGCCCGCACGGGCCCGCGCCCGTCCAGGGGCTGGCCGGCCCCGTCCAAGATCCGGCCGAGGAGCTCGGGTCCCACCCGGGCCTCGGTGAGCCTGCCGGTAGGCACCACCCGCGCCCCCGGCAGGATGCCCTGGACCCGGCCGGTGGGCATGAGATAGGTCCGCTCCCCGGCGAAGCCCACCACCTCCGCCTCCACCCGCGGCCCCGCCGCCGCGCCCAGGCCAGGGCCCAGCACCAGGCAGCGGGCGCCCACGGCCGCCTGACAGCCCACCGCCTCCAAGGTCAGGCCCACCATGCGGGTCAGCCGCCCCTCCACCCGCAGGGGCGGGCGGCGCAGGCGGCGCCGGCGCTCGGCCAGGCGGCGGCGCCAGACCGGGCCGCGGGGCAGCTCGGGGATCACGCCGCCCCCTCCGGGGGCGTATCCCCGTCCGGGGAGGCATCCTCTTCCCGCCCCCCGCCCAGGACCTGGGCGGCGATGGCCTGCAAGCGCCGCTCCACGGTGGCGTCGATGTGGGAGGTCTCGGTGAGCACCCGGCAGCCGCCCCGGGACAGGGCCGGATCCTCCACCACCCGCCAGGCCCCGTCCTCGCCGGTCTCGGCCAGCACCCGCCGGACCAGGGCGGCATCCTCGGGGTGCAGACAGACGCGCACCCGCCGAGACCCGGCCGGCAAGGCCCCGAGGGCCTCCCGGATGGCGGCCACCACCTCGCCGGGGTGCGTGGCCAGCTCCCGGCGCACCACCAGGCGGGCCACGGCCAGGGCCAGCTGGGCCAGCTCCTGCTCCACCTCCTCGTCCACCTGCTCCAGGGGGCGGGCCAGAGCCTGGAGCAGGGTGCGCAGCTGCTGGGCCTGAGCCTGGACCTCCTCCAGCCCCCGTCGGCGGCCCTCTTCCAGGCCCTGGGCATAGGCCTCCTCGTAGGCCTGGCGCTGGAGGCGCTCCAGCTCGGCCACGGTGAGCCCCCCGCCAGCGGCGGGGCCTACCTCGGGCAGGGGCCAGGGGCGGCAGGCGGCGGCCTGCGGCCCGCGCAGGATCCGGGGCCGCTCCTCACCGCCGGCGGGGGCGGGGCCAGGCGCGGTCCTGGAGGCCGGCTCAGACATACTCCTCGCCACCACCGCCCAGGTTGATCTCGCCGGCCTCGGCCATGCGGCGGGCCACGGCCAGGATCTCCTTCTGGGCCGCCTCCACGTCGCTGAGCTTCACCGGGCCCTTGGCCTCCAGGTCCTCGCGTAGCATCTCGGCGGCGCGCTTGGACATGTTCCGGAAGACCTTCTCCTTGACCGCCTCGTCCGCGCCCTTGAGGGCCAGCACCAGGGAGTCGGTGGAGATCTCCCGCAGCAGGGCCTGCATGCTGCGGTCGTCCAGCTCGGCCAGGTTGTCGAAGACGAACATCAGGTCCTCGATCTTCTGGCCCAGCTCGGCGTCGGTCTCCTTGATGAGCTCCATCACCGCCTGGCCCGTGGCCGCATCCAGGAAGTTGAGGATATCGGCCGCCGTCTTGGGCCCGCCCACCGAGGAGGACTTGACGTTGTCGCTGCCGCTGAACTGCTGCTCCAGGATCTCGTCCAGCTCCTGCAGGGCATGGGGCTGGATGCCCTCCAAGGTGGCGATGCGCATGAGCACATCGGCCCGCAGGCGCTCCGAGAGCAGGCCCAGCACCTGGGCGGCCTGGTCCGGCTCCAGGAAGGAGAGCACGATGGCGATGATCTGGGGGTGCTCCTGGCGGATGAGCTCGGCGATGGCGCGGGCGTCCATCCACTTCAGCGCCTCCAGCCCCTTGGTGGAGGTGCCGGTGACGATACGGTCCAACAGGGCCTTGGCCTTCTCCTCCCCGAGGGCCGCCACCAGGACCTTGCGCACGTACTCCTCGCGCCCGATACCGAGGGCCGTCTGCTCCTGGACCGTCTCCACGAAGGCGTCCACCGCCTGGCGCACCTGCTCGGTGGTGACATCGGCCAGAGTGGCCATGGCCGTGCCCACCTTCTGCACCTCCCGGGGCCCGAGGTGCTTGAGCACCGCCGCGGCGTTCTCCTCTCCCAAGGCCATCAGGAGGATGGCGGCCCGCTCCACTCCCTTGGGTGCCGCCCGGCCCTCGGCCTCAGCCATCGTCGTTCACCCAGTTCTTGACCACTTGGGCCACCCGCTTGGGATCGTTCTGCACCATGGCCCGCACCGTCTCCAGGCGCTCCTCGTAAGGGTCGCGCACCGGCGGCAGGGCCCCAGCCTGCCCGGCCCCGGGCAGAGCCGCCGTCTCGGCGGGTGCCGCCAGGGCCCCCGCCGGGGCGGGGCCAGGCACCGCCCCGGCG
>WFXX01000078.1 GCA_015490395.1 Gammaproteobacteria bacterium
GGGGCCGGCGGATCCCCTGGTCCAGGCCGGCTACACCCATGCCCGCTTCCTGCGCGCCCAGGGGATCCGCCGGCCCCTGGTCCTTCGCCTGGAGCTGCGCTCCCCCCAGGGCTGGCGCTCCGGGCCCTTCACCCTCCGGCTGCCCGCCCCGTAGAGACCCCTTTAGCGACGGCTGCCGTGGCCGCTATCCCTGGCGAGGAGGCACCAGGGCGCCAGGGCGACCATCGGAAAGCCGGCATGCGAGAGACAGAATCCGGGACGAGGCGGGGGGAACCAGGCGGGGGGCGGCGTCTCTTCACGCGGGTCCCCTTCCAGGGCCGGGGCTGGCTGGTGGAGCCCCGCGGGGGGCGCCGCCGGGTGGAGGTGGTAGACCTCTGTCTCCAGGGCGCGCTGGTGGCGCTGCCACGGGGGTGGGCACCCCGCCCCGGGGAGGAGCTGGTGCTGGAGCTGGAGCTGGCCCCCGGGGAGCCACCCCTGGCCATGGAGACCGTCGTGGCTCACCTGCAGGAGGCCCGGGGACAGGACGCCGGGCGGGCCGGCCTCCGCTGCCTGCGGCTGGACCTGGAGGCCATGACCCGCCTGCGCCGTCTGGTGGAGCTGAACCTGGGCGACGCCGAGGCGTTGGACCGGGAGCTGGAGGCCCTGGCGCGCGGTCCCGGTGGCTGAGCCTCGCTAGGCCTCCTCGAAGGCGGCGGCCAGGGCCTCCTCCAGGCGCCGCACCGGCCGCACCGCCAAGCCCGCCGCCCCCCCGCTCCGAGGGGCGTTGGCCCGCGGCACCACCGCCTGCCGGAAGCCGTGCTTGGCCGCCTCCCGCAACCGCTCGGGCCCGCCCGGCACCGGACGGATCTCCCCTGCGAGCCCCACTTCCCCGAAGACGGCCAGCTCCCGGGGCAGGGGCCGGTCCCGGAGGCTGGAGAGCACCGCCAGGAGCACCGCCAGGTCGGCGGCGGTCTCCTCCACCCGCACCCCGCCCACCACGTTGAGGAAGACGTCCTGGTCGTGCAGGGAGACCCCGGCGTGGCGCTGCAGCACCGCCAGCAGCATCCCCAGGCGCTGCACCTCCAGCCCCACCGCCACCCGGCGGGGGTTGCCCAGGTGGCTGGGGGCCACCAGGGCCTGGACCTCCACCAGCAGCGGCCGCGTCCCCTCCCGGGTGACCAGCACCACGCTGCCGGGCACCTGACGCTCGTGGCGCTGGAGGAACAGGGCCGAGGGATTGCTCACCTCCCGCAGCCCTGCGTCGGTCATGGCGAAGACGCCCAGCTCGTTCACCGCCCCGAAGCGGTTCTTCACCGCCCGCACCACCCGGAAACGGGAGCCGGTGTCCCCCTCGAAGTAGAGCACCGTGTCCACCATGTGCTCCAGCACCCGGGGCCCGGCCAGGGATCCCTCCTTGGTCACGTGCCCCACCAGGAACAGGGCCGTGCCCGTGGCCTTGGCATGGCGGACCAGCCGGGCGGCGCTCTCGCGCACCTGCCCCACGGAGCCGGGAGCCGAGGCCAGGGCCTCGGTGTGCAGGGTCTGGATGGAATCGATCGCCATCACCCGAGGCGCCTCCCGGGTGGCGTGCTCCAGGACGGCCTCCACCTGGGTCTCGGCCAATAGGCGCAGGGGGGCCTCGCCCAGGCCCAGGCGCTGGGCGCGCAGGGCCACCTGGCGCAGGGACTCCTCCCCGGTGACATAGAGCACGGGGGCCTCCCGACCCAGGTGGGCCAGGGCCTGGAGCAGCAGGGTGGACTTGCCCACCCCGGGATCGCCCCCCAGGAGCACCACCGAGCCGGGCACCAGCCCCCCGCCCAGGACCCGATCCAACTCCCCCAGGCCCGTGGCCAGGCGGGCGGTATCGCCCTCGGGACGCACCTCGGCCAGGGAGCGGACCTGAGCCGCCTCGCCCGCATAGCCCACCGTCCGGCGCGCCCTCGGGGCGGGGGCCTCCACCACCTCCTCCAGGCTGTTCCATGCCCCGCAGTCCGGGCAGCGGCCTACCCAGCGCCCCTGGCGGGCGCCGCACTCGGTGCAGGCGTAGGCCACCCGGGGGCGGGCCACTCAGCCGCCCTCCGCCCCCTCCCGGCTCCGGCCCTGGCGCAGCAAGGCCTCCCAGGCGCGCACCGCCTCGGGATCCAGGCTATTCCCTTCCTCCCGCAGGGCCCGATGGAGCCGGTGCACCAGCTTGGCGTAGTCCTCGGGCTCCACCCGGGCGATGTCGCCCGCCCGGGAGGCCTGCAGCACCCGGCGGGCGGTCTCGTCCTCCAGGCCCAGAGCCTCCACCAGGGGGCCGTAGCGCCAGAGCAGCCCCTCGTGCCCCTCCACCTCTACCATGTGCTCCAGCACGTCCCGGGCCACCCGATACTCGCGCCGGTTGGCGCTGATGAGGTAGGTCAGCACGCCCACCACCGAACAGGGGAAGATGAGCAACCAGCTCAGCCGGGTGAGCGTCTCCTCGTCGATGGCCCCGCTGCGCAGCCCCCCCCAGGCCAGCCCGAAGCCCACGCCATAGAGCACCATGGCGGTGCCCACCCCGAGGAGGATGGCCTCCTGGCGCCGGGGCGGGACCCGCCGCTGCCAGTCCAGCCGCGCCAAGTCGAAGGTGCCCTCCAGGCGCCGCAGGACCTTCCGGCGCAACCCTCGTCGGCTGCCCTCAGCCACCGCCGGCCCCTCCCCCGCCGGGCCGTGGGAAGCGGGCGGCGTAGCGGGCGATCCACTCCCGGGCCGCCTCCTCGCTGCTCAGCTCCCGGCCCTCGCGCCGGCGCACCTCCCGCCGGTAGCGCTCGATGTGGCAGATCTGCTCCACCATCCGGGCCCGATGTGCCTCCGCCTCCTCGTGGAAGGCCACCCCCACCTCCCAGGCCGCGCCCCGACGGCGGCACCACACCACACGCCCTCGTAGCTCCAGATTCGGATCCACCAAGGGCACGCGGATGAGCAGCTCCTGCCCCGGCAGGGCCGGGGCCGGGGCCCGGAAGCACAGCCCCCCCAAGCTCAGATCCGCCAGGCGGGGGGACGAGGCACCTCCCGAGGGGCGGCCCCCGGACCCCGCCACGCGGAACTCCAGGGGAATCTCCGAAGGATGGCGCAGATAGCGGCGCGGCCGCCGTCCCCCTTCCTCGCGA
>WFXX01000079.1 GCA_015490395.1 Gammaproteobacteria bacterium
CCCCTGGCTGGAGCCCGGCCGCCCCTCCGGTTAAAGTGCCCTCCCGCCCCGGGAACCGCCCGGACCTGCGGGGGCCCTAGGGGTTGGGTCTCCCTGTAGCTAGCACACGGAGCGCGAGCATGCACCTGGCCATTTTCGATCTGGACAACACCCTGCTCGCCGGGGACAGCGACTACCTCTGGGGCCGCTTCCTGGCCGAGGAAGGGGTGGTGGACGGGGAGAGCTACGAGCGGGAGAACCGCCGTTACTACGAGGCCTACCGGGCGGGAACCTTGGACATCCAGGCCTTCCTGGCCTTCGCCCTGCGCCCCCTGGCCCGCCTGCCCCGGGAGCGACTGGAGGCGCTGCGGACCCGCTTCGTGGCGGAGCGGATCCTGCCCATCATCCCCGAGGCCTCACGGCGGCTGCTGGCCGAGCACCGGGCACGGGGCCATCGGCTGCTCATCCTTACCGCCACCAACCGTTTCGTGACCACCCCCATCGCCGCCGAGCTCGGGGTGACGGACCTCCTGGCCACGGAGCCCGAGGAGGTGGGGGGGCGCTACACCGGCCGGGTGGCGGGGGTCCCGTGCTTCCGGGAGGGCAAGGTGCAGCGCCTGGAGGCCTGGCTGGCCGAGCAGGGCCTGCCCCTGGGGCCCACCCTGGAGCGGGCCTGGTTCTATAGCGACTCCCACAACGACCTGCCCCTGCTGGAGCGGGTGGGCCACCCGGTGGCGGTGGACCCGGACCCGCGCCTGCTGGCGGTGGCGCGGGCCCGGGGCTGGCCGGTGCGGAGCCTGCGGGAGGGCTAGCGGAACAGGTCCTTGTTCACCGCCCGCAGGGCGGCGTCCTGTTTGGCGATGATCCCCCGCCGCACCAGGTCCTGCAGGGCCTGGTCCAGGGTCTGCATCCCCTGGGCCTGGCCGGTCTGGATGGCCGAGTACATCTGCGGGACCTTGTTCTCGCGGATGAGGTTGCGGATGGCAGGGGTGCCGATCATGATCTCGTGGGCCGCCACCCGGCCGCCGCCGATCTTCTTGATGAGGGTCTGGGAGATCACCGCCTGGAGGGACTCCGAGAGCATGGAGCGCACCATCTCCTTCTCGGCGGCGGGGAAGACGTCGATGATGCGGTCGATGGTCTTGGCCGCCGAGGAGGTGTGCAGGGTGCCGAAGACCAGGTGGCCGGTCTCCGCCGCGGTCAGGGCCAGGCGGATGGTCTCCGGGTCGCGCATCTCCCCCACTAGGATCACGTCCGGGTCCTCGCGCAGGGCCGAGCGCAGGGCCTCGTTGAAGCCCAGGGTGTCCCGGTGCACCTCCCGCTGGTTCACCAGGCACTTCTTGCTGGTGTGGACGAACTCGATAGGGTCCTCGATGGTGAGGATGTGCCCGAACTCGGTGCTGTTCTTGTAGTCGATCATGGCCGCCAGGGTGGTGGACTTGCCCGAGCCCGTGGGCCCGGTCACCAGCACCAGGCCCCGGGGGCGGCTGGCGATCTCCTTGAACACCGGCGGGCAGCCCAGCTCGTCCAGGGTGAGGATGTTGGAGGGGATGGTGCGGAAGACCCCGCCCACGCCCCGGTTGTGGTTGAAGACGTTAACGCGGAAGCGGGCCAGGCCGGGGATCTCGAAGGAGAAGTCCGTCTCCAGGAACTCCTCGAAGTCCTTCCGCTGCTTGTCGTTCATGATGTCGTAGAGCATGGCGTGCACCGCCTTGTTGTCCAAGGGCGGGACGTTGATGCGGCGCACGTCCCCGTCCACCCGGATCATGGGCGGCAGGCCGGCCGAGAGGTGCAGGTCCGAGGCGGCGTTCTTGACGCTGAAGGCAAGCAGCTCCGCGATGTCCATGGGCATCCTCCTGTGCACGCGGGCGCACGGCCGCGCGGGCCGCGTCCGAGCGCTTTAGCGGCCGCGGCGCCCCAAGCTTGAACCGTCCCTGCTAAGATCGGGCCAGCGCAAGCTAGCCCGCCGCGGCGTCCGGGGCAAGGGGGCCGCGGCCACGTCGCGGTGACGGTAAGCGAGACGGCCTGGGATCCCCAAAGCCTGCGGGCGCGCTGGGAGGCGGTGCGTCGGCGCATCAGCCGCGCCGCCCGGGCCGCGGGCCGCGATCCGGCCTCGGTGCGCCTGGTGGCGGTGGGCAAGGGCCACCCGGCGGAGGCCCTGGCGGCCCTGGCCGCGGCCGGCCAGGCCGACTTCGGCGAGAGCTACCTGCAGGAGGCCCTGCCCAAGCTGGAGGCCCTGGCCGGGCGGCCCGGGCTGCGCTGGCACTTCGTGGGGGCCCTGCAGGCCAACAAGACCCGCCAGGTGGCGGCCCGCTTCCACTGGGTGCACGCCGTGGACCGCCTGCGCATCGCCCGCCGCCTCAGCGAGCAGCGGTCCGAGCACCTCCCCCCGCTCGCCGTCTGCCTCCAGGTGCAGGTGGTGCCCGAGCCGCAGAAGGCGGGCGTGCCCCCCGAGGAGGCCCTGGCCCTGGCGGCGGAGGTGGCGCGCCTGCCCCGGCTGCGGCTGCGGGGCCTGATGACCCTGCCGCCGCGGACCGAGGACCCGGCCCGGCAGCGGGCCCACTTCCGCATCCTGCGGGAGCTGCTGGAGGAGCTGCGCCGACGAGGGCGATGTGGCAGGGCTCCACCGGGCTCCCCCTCCCTGGCACCCGAAGGTTAGCACACCGGCCCCGGGCGGGCCGGCCCCTGCGAGGCACTGTCCCGCGGCGGGCGCGGGCCGAAGAGGGC
>WFXX01000080.1 GCA_015490395.1 Gammaproteobacteria bacterium
AGATGTGTATAAGAGACAGGATGGAGGGGGGGCGAGGGAGCCCCTCTTCATCCGAAGGGCAGGAGGCCTCCGAGATCGGGCCCGGCGAGGAGCACCGCCCACCCGGCCCCGGCCAGGAAGGGGCCGAAGGGCAGGGGATGCCCCCGGCGCAGCCTGCCGGCGGCCATCAGGAGCAGGCCGGCGAGGGCTCCCAGCACGGAGGAGGCCAGGATCACCGCCGGCAGCCCCTGCCAGCCCAGCCAGGCCCCCAGGGCGGCGAGCAGCTTGAAGTCACCGTGGCCCATGCCCTCCCGGCCGGTGACCCAGCGGTGCAGGACGTAGATGCTCCAGAGGCTGAGGTAGCCGGCCGCCGCGCCCAGGATGGCCGCCTCCGGCGGCGCGAACCAGCCCGGCAGGCTGGCCAGGAGCCCGCCCCAGAGCAGGAGATAGGTGAGCTCGTCGGGCAGGATCTGATGCTCCAGGTCGATGAGAGCCAGCGCCAGCAGGCCCCAGGTAAGCAGCAGGGCGGCGGCGGTGGGCCAGGCGAGGCCGAGACGCCAGCAGACCGCGGCGCTCAGGGCCGCAGTCAGGAGCTCCACCAGGGGATAGCGGGGCGAGATGGACCCACCGCAGGCCCGGCAGCGCCCCCACAGCAGGAGATAGCTCAGGACGGGAATATTCTCCCAGGCCCGCAGCCGGTGGCCGCAGCGGGGGCAGTGGGAGGGAGGGGCGATCAGGTCGTAGCGTCCCGTCTCCTCCTCGCCAACCGGTGGCCCCAGGCCCAGCAGCTCCCGGCAATCGGCCCGCCAGCGTCGCTCCAGCATGCGGGGCAGGCGGTGGGCGACCACGTTGAGGAAGCTGCCCGCCACGAGGCCGAGCAGGGCCCCCAGGACGGCCGTCCCGCCGGGCACGGCCGCCAGCGCCTCCTGCGCCGCTTCCAAGGGGCCGCCTCCGAGCAGGCTGCCCGCCTCAGACCACCTCGCCCATCTTGAAGATGGGCAGGTACATGGCCACTACCAGGCCGCCGATGAGGATGCCCAGGATGGCCATGATGACGGGCTCGAGCAGGCTGCTCAGCCCATCCACGGCGTTGTCCACCTCCTCCTCGTAGAAGTCGGCCACCTTGGCCAGCATGGCGTCCAGGGAGCCGGACTCCTCGCCGATGGCCACCATCTGCACCACCATGTTGGGGAACAGCCCCGACTGGCGCATGGCCTGCTGCAGGGCCACCCCGGTGGCCACCTCGTCGCGCATGCGCAGGATGGCCTGGGTGAAGACCACGTTGCCGGCGGCCGCCGCCACGGTGGTCATGGCCTCCACCAGGGGCACGCCGGCGGCGAACATGGTCGAGAGGGTGCGGGCGTAGCGGGCGATGGTGGCCTTGCGCACGATGGGGCCGATCACCGGCAGCTGGAGCAGCAGCCGGTCCAGGAAGTGGTTGAAGGCCTTGGAGCGCCGCTTGGCCTGCACCAGCAGCCAGATCGCGATCCCGAGCCCGCCCAGGATGGCCCACCAGTAGGCCTGGACGAACTCGGACATGCGGATGACCATCAGGGTCAGGGCGGGCAGGTCCGCGCCGAAGCTCTCGAACAGGGCCTGGAACTGGGGCACCACCCAGTAGAGGAGGATTCCGGTGACCACGAAGGCCGCGGCGATCACCGCCGTGGGATAGAACATGGCCTTCTTGATCTTGCCCTTGATGGCCTCCACCTTCTCCTTGTAGAGGGCGATCTTGTGCAGCAGGGTCTCTAGGATTCCGGCCTGCTCGCCGGCGCGGATCAGGTTGCAGTAGAGCTCGTCGAAGTGCCGGGGATGCTTGGCCAGGGCCTCCGAGAGGGCGCTGCCGCCCTCGACGTCGGCCTTGATGGTCATGATCAGCTCCTGCATGGCCGGGTTGTCGTGGCCGCGGCCGATGATCTCGAAGGCCTGCACCAAGGGCACGCCAGCGCTCATCATGGTGGCGAGCTGCCGGCTGAAGACGGCGATGTCCTTGGGCGTGATCTTCTTGCGCGAGCTGAACAGGGGCTTGGGCTTGCGACGTACCCGGATGGGGTTGATGCCCTGGCGCCGGAGCTCGGCCTTGACCAAGGCCACGCTGGTGCCGCGGGTCTCGCCCTTGGTGCGCACCCCGCGCCGATCCACGCCCTCCCAGAGGAAGGTCTCCTGCTTGACGGCCTTCTGCTGCGCCATGATGCAACCCTCAGGCGGTAATGACGCGGTTCAGCTCCTCGAGGCTGGTGATCCCCGCGCGCACCTTTTTTAACCCGGAGGCCCGCAGGTCGGCAACGCCCTCTGCCCGGGCCTGCTCGGCCAAGGCCAGGGCCCCCTTGCCCTCCAGGATCAGCCGCTGCATGGCCTCGGAGACGGGCATCACCTGGTAGATGCCCGTGCGGCCCTTGTAGCCCCCGTTGCACTGGTCGCAGCCCACCGCCCGGTAGAGCTCCAGCCCCACCAGCTCCTCCTCGGCGAAGCCCGCCTGCAGCAGGGCCTCCGGGGGGAGCTCCGCCGGGGCCTTGCAATGCTCGCAGAGCCGGCGGGCCAGACGCTGGGCCACCACCAGGGAGACCGAGGCGGCGATGGCGAAGGGGGGCAGGCCCATGTCAGCCAGACGGGTCACGGCTTGCGGGGCGTCGTTGGTGTGCAGGGTGGAGAAGACCAGGTGCCCGGTCTGGGCGGCCTTGATGGCGATCTCGGCCGTCTCCAGGTCCCGGATCTCGCCCACCATGATCACGTCTGGGTCCTGCCGCAGGAAGGCCCGCAGGGCGGAGGCGAAGGTCAGGCCCGCCTTGGGGTTGATGTTCACCTGGTTGATGCCGGGCACGTTGATCTCCACCGGGTCCTCCACCGTGGAGATGTTGCGGCTCGGGTCGTTGAGCAGGTGCAGGCAGCTGTAGAGGGTCACCGTCTTGCCGGAGCCCGTGGGCCCGGTGACCAGCACCATGCCGTAGGGCAGGCGCACCGCCCGCAGCAGGGCCTCCTTCTGCGCCTCCTCCAGCCCCAGCTGGTCGATGTCCAGCTGGGCGCGGCTGCCGTCGAGCAGGCGCAGCACCACCTTCTCGCCGTGCACCGTGGGGCAGGTGTTGACCCGGAAATCGATCTGGTTGCTGCGCGAGAGCCGCATGCGGATGCGCCCGTCCTGGGGTAGGCGGCGCTCGGAGATGTCCAGGTGCGCCATCACCTTGAGGCGGGCCACGATCTTGGGAGCCAGGGAGGCAGGGGGGTTGGCCACCTCCCGGAGCAGCCCGTCCAAGCGGAAGCGCACCCGGAAGCGGCCCTCGTAGGGCTCGAAATGGATGTCGGAGGCGCCGCGGTTGACCGCATCCAGCAGGAGCTTGTTCACGAAGCGGACGACGGGGGTGTCGTCCACCTCCAGGTCCGTGCCCGCCGGGGCAGCCTCCTCGTCCTCGGCGGAGACCTCCAGGTCGTCCAGGGCCGCATCGTCCAAGCCGGTCAGGCCCGTCTCCTCCCCTTCCAGGGACTGCTCGATGATGCGGGCCAGCTGGTCCTGGGCGGCGACCACCGCCTCGGCGGCGAGCCCCGACTGGAACTTGATCTCGTCCAGGGCCTCGATGTTGGCCGGGTCGGCCACCGCCACGAAGAGCCGGTGGCCGCGGCGGAACACGGGCAGGGCCTGGTGCTTGCGGATGAGCCGCTCCTCCACCAGGCCCACGATCTCCCGGGGCAGCTCCAGGGCCTCCAGGTCCAACACCGGCAGCCCGAAGCCTCGGGCGGCGGCCAGGGCCACCTCCGCGGGCCGCGCCAGCCCCTGCGCCGCCACCTGGCTCACGAAGGGCCGCTTCTCCCGGGCTGCGGCCTCCAGGGCTTGACGGGCCTGGTCCTCGGACAGCAGGCCCTCCTGGACCAGGCAGCGGGCCAGGCCCGTGAGCCGTGTGGCGGTGTCGGTGCTGACCATGGGGGCGTCCCCCTCGGATGACGGGATGCCGCTCCTAGGCTATCGGCCGCTCCCGGGGCGGATTTAGCCGCCGGGGGCCGGCGCTCAGCGGCAGATGTCGGGCAGGTAGCGCGTCGGCAGGGTGCTGCCGCCGGCGTCGCAGCGCCAGGTCATGCCGGTGCCGGCCCCCCCGGTGGCCACCAGGCGCAGGGTGTCTCCCGCGCTCATGCCCCCGGCGCCGTCCAGGTCCTTGAAGGCGATGTCCACCTGGGCCTGCTTCTGGTCCAGCTGCTGGTAGGTGAAGGCCTGGGCGTAGTCGCCGGTGAAGGCGGGCATCAGGGCCTGGCCCGTGGCCGTGTCCGGCATCCCCCCCAGGACCAGGTACTGCTCGGCCAGCGCCGTCTTGGAGCCGGTCAGCAGGTTGAGGGCCTCGGCGACCTTGGCCCGCACCATGTAGGTCTGGTAGGCCGGCACGGCGATGGCCGCCAGGATCGCCGCGATGGCCAGGGCGATGAGAAGCTCGATGAGGCTGAAGCCTCGCGCCCGACCCCGCATCGTCGCCGCCTCCCCTCGTTCAGGGCCCGTCACCCCGGACACCTTAACCGGTTTCCAGGAAAGGCGTGCCCCCCTTTCGGGGGGCACGCGCCGTGGGATCGAGGCTCCCGCGATCAGCGGCAGCTCGAGGGCAGGTACTTGGCGGCCAGGGTGCCTGCGGCGCACGTCCAGCTGATGCTGCCGTTGTTGACCGCGGGGGTCAGGGTCACGGTCTTGCCGTTCAGGTTCGTCCCGCCGCCGGAGTAGGTGATGGTGATCACGCCATTCTGGCCAACCTCGACCTTGCTGACGTTGTTGCCCTTGATGTCGCTGGCCGCCGGCAGGCCGGCCGTGGCGTTGTCGGAGGGGAAGGAGCCCTTGTCCTGGTAGTACTCGGTCACCGCCGCCTTGGCCCCGGAGGCCAGGTTCAGGCCCTCGGAGACCTTGGCGCGGATGGTGTAGTCCTGGTAGGCCGGGATGGCGATGGCGGCCAGGATGCCGATGATGGCCACCACGATCATCAGCTCGATGAGGGTGAAGCCCTGCTGCGTCTTCTTCATGGTCCTGCTCTCCTGTGCTCGGTCTCGGAAACTCGCTTCTGTGGCCTGGCGCCTGCCGGCCGCTGCGGCGCTCCGTCGCTGCGCCGCGCGCTCCCTGCTGGCCCGTGAGGCTGCGCCGGCGCCTGCCCCCTCTGGAAGCAGCTTCCGTGCCAACCCGCCCGGCGTTCCGGCCCTCCCCTGCGGATCCAGGCGGAACAAGGGCTTGGCGCGCGCCCGGGCCCTCCCTGCCCGGGCCGGCCGGCGGCGGGGTGCCCAGGATGGGCCGCGGGGTGACGGTCCTCGTCACCTGCCCCTCGCCAGCGCGTAGTGGTCACCGAGTGCGGGAAAAGATAGCAGAGCCGCCCGCCCCGGGCAGCCCTCTCAGCGCCCCCGGGGGCCGGCTTCCGCCGCTTCCTCCCCCGCGCCCCCGGCCTCCTCCTCCCCGGGGCCGTCCCCGGGCCCATCCAGGCCCAGCTTCTTGAGGCGGTAGCGCAGGGAGCGGAAG
>WFXX01000081.1 GCA_015490395.1 Gammaproteobacteria bacterium
GTCTCGCAGGGCGCGGGGACGCTGGCGGGCCAGGACGTGGACTCGGTGGTGGTCTCCTGCGTGACGGACCGCTTTGCGGTGGGGGGCACGGTCTCGGGGCTGGCGGGCACGGGTCTGGTGCTGCGGCTCAACGGGGGCCAGGACCTGGCGATCTCGGCCGACGGCAGCTTCGTCTTTCCGCAGCAGCTGGAGGATGGGAGCAGCTACAGCGTGACGGTGGCGGCGCAGCCTGCCTCTCCCGACCAGATCTGCACGGTGGCCCAGGGCACCGGCACCCTGGCCGGGGCGGACGTCACCGACGTGGCCGTCTCCTGCGTCAACGCCTATAGCGTGGGAGGCAGCGTGAGCGGGCTGAAGGGCTCGGGCCTGGTGCTCCAGCTCAACGGGGCCCAGGACCTCAACGTCACCGCCGACGGCCCCTTCACCTTCCCCCAGAAGCTGGCCGACGGGAGCAGCTACCAGGTGACGGTGGCCGCGCAGCCGGCCGGCCCCAGCCAGACCTGCACCCTGGCCAACGCCTCGGGCACCCTCTCCGGGGCGGACGTGAGCGACGTGGCCCTGAGCTGCTACGACGACCCCACGGTGACGGGCCTGGCCCTCTTCGAGGACCTGGACGAGGACGGGGCGGCCAGCACCGGGGACCGGATCACCCTGCGCTTCACGGCGAACCTGGCCCTGAACGGGCCCACGGCCGCCGACCTGGCCCTGCCGGTGAGCGGGGACGACGCCGGGAGCGGCGCCACGGTGGGGGCGGGGGCGGCCGCCGACCAGGTTCGCCTCACCCTGGGCAGCGCCCCGGTGCTCAAGGTGCGTGGCACCTTCAGCCCCTCGGCCACCTCCCCGGGCTCGCCCTCCGGCATCGACGTCAGCGCCTCCATGAGCCCGGATGCCATCGAGCACGCCCTCTCCGGGGGCGATGCCGTGCCCTCCCAGGCGGTGGACCTGATCCCGGCCTTCCACGGTCCCACCCAGGTGCTGTCCTCGGCCTCTCGCCCCGCCGCCGCCTTGGGGGATCTGGACGGGGACGGAGACATCGATCTGGTCACCGCTGGCCTCGACGGCAGTGGCTCCGCCTCCGGTAGCGTCCCCACCGAGGTTTGGCTCAACGACGGCAGTGGGACCTTCACCAAGGCCCAGAGCATCACGGGCTACGACGTCCGCGCCTTGGCCCTGGGGGACCTGGACGGGGACGGGGACCTGGACCTGGTGCTGGGCGTGGAGCGGGATGCGGCCGGCACCTCCAGCGCCAACCGGATCTACCTCAACGACGGCAGCGGGGCCTTCGCCGACAGCGGCCTGGCCTTGGGCAGCGCCGAGACCTTCGGCGTCGCCGTGGGGGACCTGGACGGCGACGGGAAGCTGGACCTCTTCTTCGGCAACTACGGCGACAGCAACCCGCCCGACGAGGTCTGGTTCAACGCCTCCAGTGGGGGAAGCCTGCAGTTCACCGCCAGCACCCAGGCCTTCCCCAACCGCTCCACCAGCGCCGTGGCCATTGGGGACCTGGACGGGGACGGGGACCTGGACTTGGTACTGGGCTTCGGGCGCAATAGCTATCCTTCCACGGGCCCCGACACGGTCTGGCTCAACGACGGCAACGGCTGGTTCACGGACACCGGCCAGTCCCTGGGCAACGGCCGGACCATCCAGCTGGCCCTGGGGGACCTGGACGGGGACGGGGACCTGGACCTGGTCCAGCTCCACGACGGCAGCAGGGCCGACTACGCCTACCTCAACGACGGCAACGGCCAGTTCGGCTCGCCGGTGCAGGTGGCCGACACCACCATGGACACCAAGGGCCTGGCCGTGGGGGATGTGGACGGCGACGGGGACCTGGACCTGCTGGTCACCGACTACGGGCCTTCAGCCGACAGCCGCGTCTACCTCAACGACGGCACCGGCCAGGCCTTCGTGGACTCCGGCCAGCGCCTGACCGGCACCTTCAGCACCTATGCCATGTTGGGAGACCTGGATGGCGACGGGGACCTGGATGCGGTGCTGGTGGGCTACTACGGCTCGGGCACCACCCAGGTCTTCAAGGGCTCGGCCGCGGTGCCGTGAGGGGCCTCCGCCCGCCGAGACGTGCCGCCGCCACCGCCCCCGAGGCGAAGGTGAGGGCGGCCACCAGCCCCACGGCGGCCTCCAGGCCCAGGGCGTCGGCCGCCAGGCCCGCCATCAGGGCCCCCACGGCGTAGCCCAGGTCCCGCCAGAGGCGGTAGACCCCCACCGCCGAGGCCCGCCAGGAGGGATGGGCCACGTCCCCGATGGCCGCGAGCAGCGTGGGATAGGCCATGGCCGTGCCCGCGCCCAGCAGCACCGCCCCGGCGGCGAAGCCGGCCGGGCCGGAGGCGAGGGCCGTCACGGCGATCCCCCCGGCCTGCACCCACATTCCCCAGACGATGAGCCCCTTGCGGCCCAGCCGGTCGGACAGGGCGCCGGTGAGGAGCTGCCCCACGCCCCAGACCGCCGGATAGAGGGCCGCCAGCTGGCCGATGCGCTCCAGGGGCAGCCCCGCCCCGGCGTAGAGCAGGGGAAAGAGTCCCCAGGCCATGCCGTCGTTGAGGTTGTTCACCAGGCCGGCCTGGCTGATGGCCGAGAGGTCTCGGTCGCGGAAGGAGACGCGGAGGAAGACCTCCCGCCGGGAGAGGGTCCCCTGCCCCTGGGGCGGGTGGTGGTCCCGGGCCTCCCGGCGGGCGTGGGGGAGGGTCTCGCGCACCAGCAGGGCCGAGAGCAGCAGCCCCGCGGCCGCGAAGGCCACCCCCAGGTAGAAGGGCTCCGGCCGCAGCCCGTAGGCGGCCGCCACGTAGCCGGTGGCCAGGGCCGCCAGGGCCACCGCCCCGTAGCCGGCGGACTCGTTGAGGCCCATGGCCAGGCCCCGCCGTCGGGGGCCCACCAGGTCGATCTTCATGATCACCGTGGTGGACCAGGTCAGCCCTTGGCTGGCCCCCAGGAGGGCGTTGGCCAGGAGCACCCAGCCCCAGGAAGGGGCCCACATGAGCAGGAAGGGCACCGGCACGGCCGCCAGCCAGCCGGCCACCAGCACGCGCTTGCGGCCCACCGCGTCCGCCAGGGTCCCGGCGGCGTAGTTGGCCACCGCCTTGACCAGGCCGAAGACCAGGATGAAGGACAGGATGGCGGTGCGGGCGGCCAGCTGGAAGTCCGCCTCCGCGACGGCCAGGAGGATGGCCCGCTCCAGGCCCACCCTGGCCCCCACGAAGGCGTTGACCACCACCAGGAGGGCGAACTGGGCCAGGTTGGCCCGCAGCCCCAGGCGCACCGCCCCGTCCCGCCCCTTTCCTTCCCTCATGGTCCTGCGCTCACCCGGCGCGTCCCTGGTTGAAGCGCAGGATGGCCTCCATGTGCGCCGGCCGCTCGGGCAGCGTCTCCAGGAGGCGGGCCACGAAGGCCTCCCGGTCCAGGCCCAGCAGGTCCTGGCGCCGCCGCTCGAAGCCCACCGTGCTCATGGGCTTGCCGCTCAGCCCCGCCCCGCAGGCCGAGCCGCCGAAGTGTCCGGGGTGGAGCTCCACCCAGTCGGGGAGCGTGAGGAGCTTGCGGTGCAGGCTCTCGTGCAGCCGGGCCGCGTCCTCCCGGGCCCGCCCCGGCAGGTCCGGCCGGCCCACCCCGCCCGCGAAGAGGGTGTCGCCCGTGAGCACCATCCAGGGCTCCGGACCCCGCCGCCGGTCGGTGACCAGCAGGCAGAGGCTCTCCGGGGTGTGCCCCGGGGTGTGGAGCACCTGCGCCTCCACGTTCCCCACGACGAGGACCTGGCCGTCCTCCAAGGGCTCGAAGGGGAAGGCCACGTCCGCCTCCCGATGCAGGCCATGGCGGGCCCCGGCCCGGGCGGCCAGCTCCCGGGCCCCGGAGCGGTGGTCGGCGTGCACGTGGGTGTCCACCACCCAGGCGATGCGCGGCCCGCGCCCGGCGGCGAAGGCCAGGTAGGCCTCCACATCCTCCTCCAGGGGGTCCACCGCCAGGGCCAGGCCCTCCCCGGCGCAGCCCAGCAGATAGCCCGCGCAGCCGCGCCCGTGGGCGTAGAAGGGCTTGAAGATCATGGGCACACATCCTCCGCGCTCCCTTCTTCCTCCCCGGTGGCCACGGGCAGCCCCGCCGCCTGCCACTCCGGGAAGCCATCCTCCAGGCGCCGGGCCCGCAGGCCCCGCTCCCGCAGCCGCGCCACCGCCTCCAGGGCCATCACGCAGTAGGGCCCGCGGCAGTAGGCCACGATCTCCCTGTCCCGCGGGAGGGAGGCCAGGCGCCGCTCCAGCGCCTCCAGGGGCAGGGACAGGGCCCCCGGGATGTGGCCGGCCCGGTACTCCTCCGGCGGGCGCACGTCCACCACCAGCACCTCCCCGGAGCGCACCCGCTCCAGCAGCTCCTCCCGGCGCACCGGCTCCAGGGCGTCCCGGGCTCGGTAGCAGGCGCGCACGATGCGCTCCACCTCGGCCAGGTGCTCCTCGGCCAGGGCCCGGATCTCCCGCAGCAGGGCGTGGACCCTGGGGCCGCTGAGCCGGTAGCGCACCGTGGTCCTCACCCGGCGGGCCTCCACCAGGCGGGCGGCGCGCAGCGCGCGCAGGTGATGGGAGGCGTTGGCCACCGGCAGCCCCAGGGCCCGGGCCACGCCCTCCACCGGCCGCTCCCCCTGGGCCAGCAGCTCCACCATCTCCAGCCGCACCGGGCTGGCCAGGGCCCGCCCGATGCGGGCCAGCTGCTCGTAGAGCAGCCCCTTGGCCTCCCGGATCCCCGGCCCCGCCGCCTCCTGGCCCCCGCGCCTATCCATAAAATCGTGCAATATTCAAACTAACATTTGAATTCTAGGCCCGTGGCCATGGGCGGCGCAAGGCCCCTGCCCCGGGCCGCCGGGTGGACCCGCTCCTCCGGCCGTGCCCCCAGGCGGGGCGCCTGAGCACACGGGCTGACCACCTGGGGCGCGGGACCGGATCCGGGCGGATCCCGTCGTGGGGCATGTGGCTCGGTCGCGGATTCCGGTGGGCCGGGATGCACGTTGAGGCACCTTGGGCGGCCGTGGTCTCGGCCAGGAGGCTCCGGCACGGCGGCCCGTCGGGCGCCGGCGGCTGCGGCCGCGCGTCGGCATTGTTTACACGGCATCCGGCGGGTGGGGCCGGCGCGGGAGGCCGATGGTCGTCGCGGGCGCTCAAGGGTCTTCCATGCGCGGTGGCGGGCGGCATGCCGGCGGAAGCAGGGCGGGGATGTCGGATGCCTTTACAGGGGAGGGCGCGGGGGCCTTGCACATCAACATGCTGGCGACAGGCACAGCTCTTGCCTCGGGTGCTGCGCCCCGGACCGGCACGGGCCCCGTTCGCAGGCTCCTCCCTCCAGGGGGCGCTGGAGTTCGGGTCGCCGTGACGTCGGTTTCCGGCCTTGCCTTCGGGGCTCCAGGGGGAGCCGCCGGCCCGGAGGGGGGACGGCGGTGATCCGTCAGGGATCGACGTGGATGGAGGGCGTGTCGCCATGATGCGTGGGCTTCGGGGAGCGGTGCTTGCCGGCCTTTTCGCGTTGTCGTCCGGTGCGAACGCGGTGCTCATCGGGGACACCTCGGGCAGGATCCACGAGCTGGATCCGGCGACGAACACGGCCAGCCTGATCGGCGGCGGCGGAGCCGCCTGGCTGGATATCGCCGTGGATCCGATCAGCGGTGGGCTGTACGGCGTATCCGACGGTCTGGCCAGCTCCCTGTACGTCATCGACGGATCGACAGGGTCCCGTACCCTGGTGGGAGCCACCGGCGCCTTCATCAACGCGCTGGCCTTCGATGCCGGCGGGATCCTCTATGGTGCCGGGGGCACGAGGCTGTATACGGTGGATCCGGCCACCGGCGCCGCCACGATGGTGGGCTCGACCGGATTCGCGTCCTCGGGCGACCTGGCGTTTGACGGCCTGGGGAACCTTTACATGACCGCCAGGGATCCTGCCGCGCCGTCGGGAACCGATCTCCTGCTGCTGGTGGATCCGGCCACGGGCGCGGCGACGCTGGTCGGCGACATCGGGTTCGCCGAGGTGTTCGGCTTGGCGTTCGAAGGGGGCAGCCTTTACGGGTTCACGAGCTCGGGCAAGACGCTGCTGATCGACACGGCTACGGGCCAGGGGACGCAGGTCGCCGTGAACGGGCTCGTGGCCTGGGGTGCGGCGTCGCTGCCGGGCGCGGGAGCGGGGTCGCCGGCGGGCAGCGGCACGGTGTCGGCGCCCGGCGCCATGGCGGTCTGGGCGCTGGGGCTGGCGCTGCTGTACGGGACGGGGCGGCGGCGGGTCGTGCCCGGGTGAGCGCTGGGCCCCGGGGGGCCGCGATCGGTTCGGGGGCGGCCGCGCCTCAGGGGTTATCCTCGCCGGTCATCCGGCAGGCAAGCCCGGGCAGGTGGGCCGGCGGCGGGGCTTGAGGACCTCCGTCTCCTTGGAAAGGGAGGCGGGCCGGGGCCGGCTGCCGCGGCTCTAGTAGGCGCTGGCGCCGTGGCCGGCGTTCTGGGCCGGGTCGCGGAAGGGGCAGTAGTCCTGGCCCTGGTCGAAGCCGCCGTCGAAGTAGCTGTAGCTGCCGCCGAAGGCGGAGGTGAAACGCCCCCCGGTGACGATGCTGGCCTGAGCGTCCCGGGCGTGATCGAAGTCGCCCGCGCCGGCAAGCTCCGGGACGCCGAGGGTGACGGTGTGGGTGAGCACGCCCGGGGTGTTGCCATCGGCGTAGGTGCTGTTGCTCATGTGCTGTTGCTCATGTCGAGCCTCCAGGCGGCCGTGATCTCGGCATCAGCCACATCCTGGGTGATGACCGGCTTGCGGTCGAGCTGGTCCTTCCGGAAGCTTTGGCTGATGCCGCCGCCGCTGAGCGTCTGGAGCAGGACGGTCTTTCGGGCGTTGCCGGTGCCGCTGCCGGAGCCCGCCTGGAAGGCGTCGTTGCGGTTGGAGCTGCCGCCTCCGCTCATCGTGCCCTGTCCCCCTTGCCAGCTGGCTACGCCCTGCTCGATGTAGACCTCCTGGCGGAAGCCGTTGGGGTCGTCCAGGACGATGACGTGGTAGTAGCTCACCCCGTCGACGGTGACGATCTCCTGCAGGAAGGGCGTGGGGTCGGTGTTGCCGATGTGACCCTGGCACAACCCCCCGCCCAGGCAGCTGACCTTCAGCACGCCGATGGGGCCGCCGCCCCCTGAAGTTGAGCACGAAGGCCGCCCGCCCGGGGAAGGCGACCAGGACGAGGGCGGCGGCCGCGACGAGGAGAAGCGGCCGGTGTCCCATGGCCGGGGTCTCCCCTGTGTCTCATCCTCTGGAGGATTCGGCCTGGATGAGCGGTTCTGAAGCCTGCCGCCAGGGCCCCGCGCGCCATGTGTCCCCCGTCAGGCGGGGCCTCTCAGGGGGGCCGGGAC
>WFXX01000082.1 GCA_015490395.1 Gammaproteobacteria bacterium
GGACCTGCCCCGCGGCCCCTACCTGCTGCTCTTCGACCCTCTGGACGGCTCCTCCAACATCGACGTCAACATCTCGGTGGGCACCATCTTCTCCGTGCTGCGCTGCCCCGAGGGGGTGAGCCGGCCCACGGTGCAGGATTTCCTCCAGCCCGGGGTGCGCCAGGTCTGCGCCGGCTACGCCCTCTATGGGCCCGCCACCACCCTGGTCCTCACCACCGGCGACGGGGTGGACGGCTTCACCCTGGATCGGGCGGTGGGCGAGTTCTACCTCACCCATCCCGGCATGCGCATCCCGGAGCAGACCCAGGAGTTCGCCATCAACGCCTCCAACATGCGCCACTGGGACCCGCCGGTGCGCCGCTACATCGAGGAGTGCCTGGCCGGCAAGGAGGGCCCCCGGGGCAAGGACTTCAACATGCGATGGGTGGCCTCCATGGTGGCCGAGGTGCACCGGATCCTGACCCGGGGCGGGATCTTCATGTATCCCGCCGACGCCAAGATCCGGGCCAAGGGCCAGGGTGGGCGGCTGCGCCTGATGTACGAGGCCAACCCCATGAGCTTCATCGTGGAGCAGGCCGGCGGGGCCGCCTCCACCGGCACGCAGCGGATCCTGGAGGTGCAGCCGGAGTCGCTGCATCAGCGAGTCCCGGTGATCCTGGGCTCGCGGGAGGAGGTGGAGCGGGTGGAGGCCTACCACCGGGAGGCGGCCGGGGGCTGAGACCCCCGGGCGGCCCGTGCTCGCCCCGTCGGGGGCGCCTCGCCCGGCCGACGTGGCCGCCGGGGTGGGCTCGGAGTTGGGCGCGGGCATCATCAGCGCCGTGGGGCTGGCCACCGGCATCTTGTCCCGGGAGGCGGTGCTGGGGCTGGGGAGCGTGCCCCTGGCTCGCTGCCGGGGCCTGCCCGCCTGGATGATGACCCCCGAGCGCCCGGGCCTCGGCGCCGCCGTGGTGCCCCCTAGCCGCCTGGCCGGCCGGGCCGCGGCCCCCCGCTTCCTGCCCTGAGCCCTCAAGCCTCTCCCCTTCTGGTCCGCTAAACCTTCCAGGCAGAGGCCCTGGGAGGGCAGTCAGCGTGCGCGGCCCCCACCGGCAGCGGATCCGGCGGGCGCCCCGTGGCCTGGGCGGGGTGGCCCTGGGGCTCCTGCTGGCCCTGGCCGCGGCGGCACCGGTCCCTCGGGCGGCCCTGGCGGCAGAGGCGACGGGCGTGGACCTGCGCATCGTCGTTGATGTCTCCGGGAGCATGAGGCGCAACGACCCTGGGAACCTCCGGGCCCCGGCCCTGCGCCTCTTGGCCGGGCTGCTGCCGGAAGGTTCTCGGGCAGGGGTCTGGCTCTTCGCCCGCTACGTGAACATGGTGGTGCCCTGGGGACCGGTGGATGCGGCCTGGAAGGCCCGGGTGCGGAAGGCCTCGGAGGGCATCCACGCCCACGGGCTGTACACGGACCTGGAGGCCGTCTTGGAGCGGGCGGCCTTCGCCGGCGGCCCGCCCGAAGGTGGGCGGGCGGTGCTCCTGCTCACCGATGGGCTGGTGGACGTGCCGGGCGGCGCGGAGGCCGACCGGGCCTCCCGGGAGCGGATCCTGGACCGCCTCCTGCCGCGTCTTCGCGAGGCGGGCGTGCGCCTCTACGGCGTGGCCCTCTCCAAGGAAGCGGACCGGGCCCTGCTCCGAGAGCTGGCCGCCGCCACCGGCGGCTGGTACGAGGAGGTCGAGGATGCCCGGGGCCTGAGCCGCCTCTTCCTGCGCCTCTTTGAGCGGGCCACGGCCCCGGAGGGGCTGCCCCTGGAGGGACAGGCGGTGCAGGTGGACCCCAGCGTGCGGGAGCTCACCCTGGTGGTCTTCCGCCGGCCGGAGGCCCTGCCGCCCTTGGTGGTGGATCCCCAAGGCAGGCGGCACACCTTGGATGCCCCGGGCGAGGGGGTGCGGTGGCATCACGAGCCCGACTACGACCTGGTCACGGTGGCCGATCCTGCGCCGGGCACCTGGCAGGTGCTCACCGAGCCCGATCCGGACAACCGCGTCCTGGCCCTTGCCGACCTGCGCCTGGAGGCCGACCCTATCCCCGCCAACCTGGCCCTGGACCGGCCCTTCCTCCTGAGGGCCCGCCTGGTGGAGGAGGGACGGACGGTGACTGATCCGGCCTTCCTGGGCTTGCTCCGCCTCGTCCTGCGGGCCAGGGGTGAGGGTGGAGTCTGGCGCTGGCCGCTGCGCGATGACGGTCGGGAGGGCGACGTGGCGGGGGGCGACGGGATCTACACCCTGCGCCTGCCCCGCTGGGAGGCCCCGGGACGCCTGGAGCTGGCCCTGCGCGTGGAGGGGCCCACCTTCCAGCGGGAGCTCCGCCAGATGGTGTGGATCCGGGAGCATCCGGCGGAGGTGGTGCTGCTGCCGGCCTCCCGGGGCGGGCCGGCGCTGTCGGTGGTCCCCTACCAGGGCCTGCTGGATCCGGCCACCGCCCTCGCCGAGGTGGTCTTCCTCGGCGAGGGTGGGGCCGCCTCACCCCCCCTGGCCCTGTCTCGGGCGCCCGGCGGCGGATGGCGGCTGGATCTGGCCCCCTACCGCGAGGCCGCCCGCCAGGGGCTAGTGGTGCGCCTGCGCGGCCAGGACGGGGCCGGTCGCCCCGTGGAGGCCCGCATCGGGCCGCTGCAGCTGGCCGATGGGGGCGAGACCCTGGCCGCTCCCCCGCCGGCGCCCGATCCGGTGCCGGCGCCAGCATCCGCGCCGAAAGGGGAGAAGAGGCCCGATCCCGCCCAAGGGAGCGGAGAGGCGGCGGGTGCCGGGGCGGAGGGCCCAGGGGAGGAGGCGTTCCCCCTGTGGCTGGCGGTGGGCCTGCAGGTCCTGGCGGCCAACCTGGTCCTGGGCCTCCTGGCCTGGCAGGGGCTGCGCTGGTGGCGGCGCCGGATGCGCTTGCCCGCCACGGGGTGGGAAGGGCCGGAGCAGGAGCCGGGGACGGCCCCCGGAGGAGGGACGGCATGAGCCTCGCGTGGACGCTGGTGGTGGTGCTGGCCGAGCTGGCCCTCGTCCTGGCGGCGGTGCTGGGCTGGATGGCCTTCCGGGCCCTGCGGCGGCGCCGGGCCGAGCGGGCTGCGGTGGAGGCCCTGGTGGCCCGGGTCAACGGCAGCCGGGAGGAGCGCCTCCGGCGCCTGGCCGAGAGGCTGAGCGGGGCGGGCCTGGAGGAGCAGGAGGCCGCCGAGCGGGCCGCCGAGCTGCTCCGGGCCCGGACCGCCTTCTGCCAGCAGCTCGTCCAGGC
>WFXX01000083.1 GCA_015490395.1 Gammaproteobacteria bacterium
GGGAGATCCAGCCCCTGCCCCACAACCTGCTGCTGACCCGGCGGTGGATGCTGCTGGTGCCCCGGGCCCGGGGCACCAGCAGCATCCACCGCCGGGTCAGCAGCAGGTTGTGGGGCAGGGGCTGGATCTCCCCCGGACGGCCCCGCAGGGGGCGGCCCACCGCCGCCCACAGGGCGCGGTAGCGGCGGGCCAGCTCCGCGGCGGCCGCCGGGAGGTCCGGGGGCAGGTCGGCCACCGAGCAGGCCGCGTGCAGGCAGGGCAGGGCCGGCAGGCGCGCCGGCTCCGGACCCCGCAGGTCCCGGAACCAGGGCTCGGCGGGCACCGGCGGCTCGCCGGGCTCCGCGGCCTCCCCCGCCAGGGGGCCGGGCACCAGCTGCAGGTGCTTGTGGGGCTGGCTGGCTCCTGCGGTTCGGCCTCCGTTGTGGAAGCCCAGGCCCCCGCACTCCAGCAGGCAGGCCCACAGGGCGGCCAGGTCGGCGGCCTCCAGGGCCTCCTCCTGGGGCCGGAAGCGGCGGGTGACCAGCAGCAGGTGCAGCGGCAGCACCGGGTACTTGTTGAGCAGGGCGAGGTGGGTGTCCGTGACCTCCGCCACCAGGAGGCGGGGGTCGGGCCGCGCGAAGGGGTCTGGCCCGCCGGGCGCGGGCTTGGGCGAGGGACCGAGGAGCCGGCGCACCACCCAGCGCAGCCCCGCCGTCTCCCAGCGGTGCACGGCGGTGGGCAGCGGACGCAGGGCCCCGGTGGCCCGCGCCCGTCCCCAGGCCAGGGCCAGCTCCGCGTGCAGGGTGCCGGGGACGAGCCGCAGGCGCGCCCCAGGGTCCCGCTTCAGCCGCATGCCTTCCCTCCCGATAACGCGGTGGAGGGCCGCGGGGGGCGGCCCGGCAGGCTATGATGCCCGATTCCCGCAGCCGGTTTCCCGGAACGAGCATGAGCGAGCGCGACCATCATCCCCGCCGGGGGGGCGGCGTGGAGGCCTTCCTCAACGAGGCCTTCCTCCGCAGCCGGGCCGCCCGGCCCCTGCGCATCCTGGCCGAGTACCTGGAGCCGGAGAGCCGCCTGGCCCACTACCGGGTGGAGGACACCATCGTCTTCATGGGCTCGGCCCGGCTGCTGCCCGAGGACGAGGCCCGGCGCCGGCTGGCCGAGGCCGAGGCCCGGGGCGAGGGCGTGGAGGCGGCCCGCCGCGCCCTGGCCCTGTCCCGCTACTACGAGGCGGCCCGGGAGCTGGCCCGGCGCCTGACCGAATGGTCCAAGGGGCTGAGCGCCGAGTCCCGCCGCTTCGTGGTCTGCACCGGGGGCGGGCCGGGCATCATGGAGGCGGCCAACCGGGGCGCCAGCGAGGCCCGGGGCCTCAACGTGGGCCTGACCATCGCCATCGACCTGGAGGAGACCGACAACCCCTACGTGACCCGGGAGCTGGCCTTCCATTTCCACTACTTCTTCCTGCGCAAGTTCTGGTTCGCCTACCTGGCCAAGGCCGTCGTGGTCTTCCCCGGCGGCTTCGGCACCCTGGACGAGCTCTTCGAGCTCCTCACCCTCCTGCAGACGGGCAAGATCCGCAAGCACCTGCCCGTGGTCCTCTTCGGGCCCGACTACTGGAACGAGGTCATCGACTTCGAGGCCTTGGTGCGCCACGGCATGATCGCCCGGGAGGACCTGCGCCTGTTCCACCTCACCGACTCCGTCGAGGAGGCCTACGGCTTCCTCACCGAGCAGCTGGCCCGCTACGCCGAGAGCGAGCGAGGCGGGCGGCTCTGAGGATCCGGCGGGCTCGACGGGCTGGGCACGCGCCGCTGCCTGGGGCTGAGGCAGCAGCGCCAGGGGACCTCCGTCCATACGGGTCCGGGCTCGTCGAGCCGGCGGCTGCTTGGCTAGCGTGCCGCAAGCGCGGTCTGTCGGCAATTTTTACAGGGATGAGCCTTCGATATCGGGGCTAATTTTATATTCAATTTAAAATCAATATCTTGCTGTCATGGCCTTATTCTTGCAAAAGCACGGGCGCGCTTTGTTTGTGGGGAAGAGCAGCAGGCATGAAAGCTCAAGCCTTGAGCGAGATCCCGAGAAGGAGGTAGCGACACCATGCGACACAAGACAACGAGGAAGAGAGGGCTCTTGGGCGCGGCCTTAGCTGCCCTGATGTTGGGTTCGGGCCCTGCCGCTTGGGCGGTCCCTGTGGACCTGGAGCTGGCCCTGCTGGTGGACGTCTCCGGGAGCGTGGACGACAACGAGTACAACCTGCAGAAGCAGGGCTACGTCAACGCCTTCCAGGATCCCACCGTGCAGAGCCTCATCGCCAGCCTGCCCAACGGCGTGGCCGTGACCTACATCGAGTGGTCAGGCGAGAATCAGCAGGAGCAGCTGGTGCCCTGGACCCTGCTGACCGATGCGGCTTCCGCCAACGCCTTCGCGGCGGCCATTGCCAGCACGACTCGGGCCTTTTCAGGGCTCACCGCCCCGGGCAGCGCCATCAACTATGCGGCGCCGCTGTTCTCCCAGAACGGCTTCGAGGGGGCGCGGTGGGTCATCGATGTCTCTGGCGACGGGGACGCGAACGATGGTGTCAACACGCAGACCGCGCGCGATGCCTTCCTGGCCCTGACGCCCGTGGGCGAGGGGAGCTCCATTGCCATCAACGGCCTGCCCATCGGCGGTCAGTTCTTGCAGAACTGGTACCAGAACAACGTGGTGGGCGGGCCCGGCTCCTTCCTCGTCGCGGCCAGCTCCTTCAATGATTTCGAGAATGCGGTGCTGCGCAAGATTCGCCGCGAGATCGGCGGCGGCACCGTGCCCGAGCCGACTGGCGTGGCCCTGCTGGGCCTGGGGCTGGCGGGGCTGGCCTGGCGGTGCCGGAGGCGCGCGGCCTGAGCCCGCTTCGCTCTTTGGCGCCATGCGCTGTTTCGAGGGGCGCCCGCGGGCGCCCCTCGTTTTGGCCTGACCTCGGGTGGCCCCGATAAGATAGCTCTCATGGACCGACAAGAGCTGCGCGTTCTGCAGCTGAGCGACTGCCATCTCCCCGGGCCGGGGGGAGGGGTGCTCTTCGGCGTCGACTGCGCAGCCGCCTGGGAATGCGTGGTCAGGCACCTGCGCCGCCTGCCGCCTCCTGAGCTGGTGCTGCTGACCGGCGATCTGGCCCACGAGGGGGACGAGGGGGCCTACCGGCGTCTGGCCCGTACCCTCACCGGCTGGGGCGCACCGGTCTTTGCCCTGGCTGGCAATCACGACCATCCGGATCGCCTGAGGGCAGTGCTGGTGGAGGAGGGCGTGGGGGTGGGCGGCGACGTGGAGCTGGCCGGCTGGCGGTTGGTGCTGCTGGACAGCGTCCGGCCGGGGAAGACCGCTGGCCGTCTGGGGGAGGCGGAGCTGGAGCGATTGGAGGGGATCCTGGCCTCCGATCCGGCGTGCCATGTCCTGGTGGCCCTCCACCACCCGCCGGTGCCCGTGGGCACGGCGTGGATGGACGCCATGGGGCTGGAGGATGCCGCCGCCTTCTGGGAGGTCGTGGACCGGCATCCTCGGGTGCGCGCCGTGGCCTTCGGCCACGTCCACCAGGCCTTCGAGGCCCGGCGGGGAAAGCTGCTCCTGGCCGCTGCGCCCTCGACCTGCGTGCAGTTCCGCCCGGGAGGCCGGCGGGCCGAGACCGAGCCCCTGCCCCCGGGCTGGCGCTGGTGGGAGCTGGAGGCGGGCGGTGCGGTGCGCACCTGGACCGAGCGGCTGCCAAGGGCTGGGGACGCCTCCGGTGCCAGGCTGGCCGCGGGCGGAGGGAGCGAGGGGGGCGGAGGATGAC
>WFXX01000084.1 GCA_015490395.1 Gammaproteobacteria bacterium
CCCCTGGCCAGCCTCCGCGGGGGCCCCTAAAGCCCGGCCCCCTCCCTTCCGATCTCCTGGCCAGAGCCAGGAAGCGTCAGGAAAAGGGGGGCAGCTCATGAAGGGTCCCGAGCGCACGGGCCCTGCCCGTCTCTGGGCCGGGGGCGGGGAGGGCGGCCTGCCGCCGCTGCACGTCACCGTCCCCACCGAGCGCCCGGAGGACCTGCAGCTGGAGACCGACCCGGAGGTGCTGCGCCAGCGCCTGGCACGGGTGCGCTACGGGCCGGTGCCGGTGCTGCGCGAGCTGGACCGCTATCTGGAGCGGCTCCACCGGGCCCGCCTGCCGGCCCAGCTGCGGGGCGAGCTCCTGGCCCTGGCCCTGGGCGAGACGGTGCGCGCGGCCCGGGAGCTAGCCCGCCGGTACCGGCAGCAGGGCGGCGGTATCCCCGAGCCGGCCGAGCTGGGCCTCGGGCTGGGCGAGGCCATCCACGTGGCCGAGCAGGTGGGAATGGGCTACAAGCTGCTGTTCCTGACCTTCCTGGGCCAGGGGGAGGCCTCGCCGGCGGAGGCCGCGGCGGTGCGGGCCCTGGAGCTGCTCTGGCTGGAGCAGCTCCTGCGGGGCCTGCGCTACCAGCGGCTGCCCGCCCGGGCCTGGCAGGACCTGAACCGCATCCACCAGGCCGCCCGGGAGCGGGGCCTGGAGGGAAGGCCCCACCCCCTGAAGGTGCGCCTGGAGGTGGGGCCGGGGCAAGGCCCCGGGGCCCTGCAGCCCCCGGAGCGCCTCTCCCTGGGCCAGCTCTACCTGCTCGTCCAGCTCAAGGGCCTGCTGGATGCCACCTCTTGGCCCCTGGACCAGGCCCTGCGTCTGGACGCCTACCTGGCCCCCCTCCTGGGCCGGCTCCGGGTGGTGGCCCACGACGGTGGGGCGGTGCCTCAGTACCATGTGGCCGTGGAGCCCCACCAGGCCCGCCCGCCGCGGCTGCGCTGGCGCCAGCGCCCCCCGGCGGGGGCCCTGCTCCTGGATCTGCGCCCGCTGCTGGCCCAGGTCAAGGCCGACCAGCGGATCCTGGCCGGAGAGGAGGTGGCGCGGCGTTCCTCTCCCGCCCTGGAAGGGCTCTCCCCGGGGGAGCGGCAGGCCTTTCTGGCCCAGCTCCAGCACCTGCTCCTGCCCAGGGAGCGCCTGGCCCGGCGCCAGCGCATCTACGGGCTGCGCTACGCCCGGCTCTACGTGGGCTTCGAGGACGTGCACCGCCTCTACCGCGACCTGGCCACGGGGGCCGAGCACGACCGGGCCTTCTGGGACCGGCTGGCCGCCTACTCCCAGGCCGTGGCCGAGGACGAGGATCCCGCCGCTGCCCGCTGGGTGGTGGCCGACGAGGGCACCGGCGGGATGCAGCTCCGCATCCAGGAGAGCCGCTACTCCACCCCCCTCCAGGTGGGCCGGCTGGTGGCCTACGGCCTGTGCGAGGACCCCCCGCAGCAGGTGCGGCTGGGGCGGGTGGTGCGCCTGGAACGGGCCGGGGAGCGGGAGGTGGAGATCGCCATCGCCCGCCTCCCCGGGGAGGTGCAGGCAGTGGCGGTGGTGGGGCCAGACGGCGCCGAGCTGCCCGCCCTGCTCCTGGAGGGCACCGCCGGCGGCCACCGCCTCCTGGCCGATACCGACCACCCCTTGGTGCCGGGCCACCACTTGAGGCTGCGCCCCTGGGGCGGGGGGCCGGAGCGCCACGGCACCCTGGGGGGGCCCCGCCTGGGCACCCAGGATTTCACCCTCTTCGACTTCCATCCGGCCTGAGGGGACTTCCATCCGGCCTGAGGGAGTTTCCCCCTCTCCTGTGGCACAATCGCGGCGGCGGGCCGGGCCCCGCCCCTTGGCACGCCGAGGCCCGGGGGGCCGAGGAGGGATCCGCCATGAAGGAGCATCTGCTGGACAAGGGGACCTGGCTGCGGGGGCTGCTCATGCTGCTCTACGGCCTGCTCTACGCCGTGGCCGAGGTGGTGCTGGCCGCCGTGGCCCTGTTCCAGTTCGGGGCCAAGCTGCTCACCGGCAAACCCAACGAGCGGCTGCTGGGCCTCGGCGAGTCGCTGAGCCGCTATGCCTACCAGGTCTGGCGCTTCCTGAGCTTCAACACCGAGGAGCGGCCCTATCCCCTGGGCCCCTGGCCTCCGGCGCCGCCCTGGGAGGCGCCCGAGGGGCGGCGCGCCCCGGCCCGGCGCAAGGGCGCCGCCCCGGCCGCCTCCGGCAGGAAGCGCACCGCCAAGAAAACGACCGCGCGGCGCCGGCGCACCTCCCAGGCGCCCGAGCCCCAGGCCCCGGCTCAGCCCGAGGGAGGGGAGGCCGGCGGGGCTGGCGGCACCGGGCCGGCGTAGGGATCCCAGCCCTCGCGCCGGAAGCGGCGGTAGCCCCACTGGTACTGCTCCGGGGCCTGGCGGACCGCCTCCTCCACCGCCCGGTTGAGGGCGGCGGCCGCCTCCGCATCCCCTTCCGGCAAGGGCGGGAGGCGCCGGAAGCGCAGGGCGAAGCCGTCGCGGGGCCGCCGCAGAGCCCAGGCCAGGATCACCGGGGCCCCGCTGCGCCGCGCCAGGCGGGGCAGGAGCAGCCCGGTGGGAGCGGGCACTCCGAAGACTGTCTCTTATACACA
>WFXX01000085.1 GCA_015490395.1 Gammaproteobacteria bacterium
GTCGAGGGGCATGCCGCGCCCGGCGAAGGGGCCGCCGGCGACGAGCAGGCGGGGCGGGCCGTCGCCGGCGACGACGAGATCACCGACGAGGAATTCGAGGCCCTGTTGGATCAGCTCCACGGCCCGGGCCGCTTCCAGGGCGTGCCCGCGCAGCCTGCCACTGGGGAGGCCCCGCCCGAACCGGCCGAGGCGGGACCAGGGCCCCAGGAGGAGAGGCAGGAAGCCGCAGCCGGCACCAGGCCTGCGGAGCCGGCCAAGGCCAGCCCGCCGGCTGCTGCCGAGACTGCCCCCGTCGCCTCGCCGTCCGCTCCGTCGGCCTCACCTCCCCGGCAAGAGGCCCCGCCAGCTGGCACCGGCCGCGGCGCACGGGGCGCGCCCAAGGAGGGCGGCGAGACCACGGTGCGCGTGGACACCCGCCGCCTGGACGACATCATGAACCTGGTGGGCGAGCTGGTGCTGGTGCGCAACCGCCTCGCCACGCTGCGCTCGAGCATGGGCGACGATGAGGTGGCCAAGGCGGTGGCCAACCTGGACCTGGTCACCTCGGACCTGCAGCTGGCGGTCATGAAGACCCGCATGCAGCCCATCAAGAAGGTCTTCGGCCGCTTCCCCCGCGTGGTGCGTGACCTGGCTCGCCAGCTGGGCAAGGAGGTGCGCCTGGAGCTCTACGGCGAGGACACCGATCTGGACAAGAACCTGGTGGAGGCCCTGGCCGATCCCCTGGTGCACCTGGTGCGCAACGCCGTGGACCACGGCATCGAGCCGCCCGAGGTGCGCGAGGCCGCGGGCAAGCCCCGCGAGGGGCGGGTGGTCCTGGGGGCCAAGCAGGAAGGCGACCACATCCTGCTGGTCATCGAGGACGACGGGGCCGGGATGGATCCCGAGGTGCTGCGCCGCAAGGCGGTGGAGAAGGGGCTGCTGGACCCGGACTCGGCCGCCCGCCTGGACGAGCAGGAGTGCTACAACCTGATCTTCATGCCGGGCTTCTCCACCAAGAGCGAGATCTCCGACGTCTCCGGGCGGGGCGTGGGCATGGACGTGGTCAAGACACGCATCGCCCAGCTCAACGGCTCCATCACCATCAGCTCGCGCAAGGGCCAGGGCACGGAGCTGCGCATCAAGCTGCCGCTCACCCTGGCCATCGTGCCCACCCTCATGGTGCTGCTGGAGCAGCAGATCTTCGCCCTGCCCCTGGCCAACGTGCAGGAGATCATCCAGCTCGAGAGCGTGCGTACCCGGGTGGTGGACGGCCAGACGGTGGCCCTGATCCGCGAGCACCCCGTGCCGCTGTTCTTCCTCAAGGACTGGCTGCTGCAGGGCCGGCGCCACGAGGGGCGCGACGGCTACGTGGTGGTGGTGCGGGTGGGGCACCTGCAGGTGGCCCTGGTGGTGGACCAGCTCATCGCCCAGGAGGAGGTGGTGATCAAGCCGCTGGGCACCTTCCTACAGGGCCTGCCGGGGCTGGCAGGGGCCACCATCACGGGCGATGGGCGCATCGCGCTGATCCTGGACATGCCCAGCCTGCTGGCCGGCTACGCAGGCAGACGCTGACGGGGCGCCCATGGCCATCCGGGTCCTGGTGGTGGACGACTCCCGCTTCTTCCGGAACCGGCTCAAGGCCCTCATCGAGTCCGACCCGGAGCTGGAGGTGGCGGGGGTGGCCGAGGACGGGGCCCGGGCCGTGGAGGAGGCCCTGCGCCTGCAGCCGGACGTCATCACCATGGACGTGGAGATGCCCGTGCTGGACGGCATCGCCGCGGTGCGGCGCATCATGAGCCGCCGGCCCACCCCCATCCTCATGTTCTCCTCCCTGACCCGGGAGGGGGCACAGGCCACCCTCCAGGCGCTGGAGGCGGGGGCGGCGGACTTCGTGCTCAAGCGCTTCGACCAATGGGCCCGGGACGCCGCCGAGGCCGGGCGCGAGCTGTGCCGGCGCATCAAGGCCCTGGCCCGCGGGCGGCGGCCGGCCGCACCGCCCTCTGCCCGGCTCGCGGCCGGCCCGTCCGCCGCGGCCCCTCTGCCCCATGCGGCTTGGCGGGCGGTCACCGCGCCGCGCCGGGAGGCGGCTAGGGCCGCAAGCGGGGGGCTTGCGGCGGTGCTCATCGGGGCCTCCACCGGCGGGCCCGCGGCGTTGCAGCAGGTGCTGGCGGCTCTGCCCCCAGCCTTTGGGGCCCCGTTGCTGCTGGTACAGCACATGCCGGCGGCCTTCACCCCCCTCTTTGCCCAGCGTCTGGACGCGCTGAGCCGCATCCGGGTGCGCGAGGCCGCCGACGGCGATCCCCTGGTGCCGGGCCAGGCCCTGCTGGCGCCCGGCGGGCGCCAGATGACCGTCGAGACCGGCCCTGGGGGGGCGCGGGTGCGGGTGCGCGAGGCCCGCCCCGGGGAGACCTACCGCCCCTCGGTGGACCTGTGCTTCGCCTCCGCGGCCGAGGCCCTGGGGGGGCGGGTGCTGGCCGTGGTGCTCACCGGCATGGGCGAGGACGGCCGCCGCGGTGCCGAGCGGCTCAAGGCCGTCGGCGCCGAGGTCTGGGCCCAGGACGAGGCCACCAGCATGATCTACGGCATGCCCCGAGCGGTGGCCCAGGCCGGCCTGGCCGATCAGGTCCTGCCCCTGGAGCGCATCGGGCCGCGCTTGGCGGCCAAGGCCTGAGGGTGGCGCGCCGTGGACGTCCTCACCGTCGTCGGGCTGATCCTGGGGCTGGCCGCCATCCTGGGCGGCAACGCCCTGGAGGGCGGCCACCTGGATTCCCTCTTGCAGATTACCGCCTTCATCATCGTCATCGGGGGCACCATCGGCGCCATCCTGATCCAGACCCCCCTCAAGGTCTTCCTGCGCGCCCTCAAGATGGCGCTGTGGGTGGTGCTGCCGCCCAAGATCAACCACCAGGAGGCCATCGAGAAGATCGTCAACTGGAGCAACATCGCCCGCAAGGAAGGCCTCCTGGGCCTGGAGTCCCTGGCCGAGAGCGAGCCGGACCCCTTCGCCAAGAAGGGCCTGCAGCTCCTGGTCGACGGCAGCGAGCCGGATACCATCCGCTCCATCCTGGAGGTGGAGCTGGAGACCAAGGAGCACGAGGACACCCAGGCGGCCAAGGTCTTCGAGGGCATGGGCGGCTACGCCCCCACCATCGGCATCATCGGCGCGGTGATGGGCCTGATCCACGTGATGAATAACCTGGCCGATCCCAGCAAGCTCGGGCCCGGCATCGCCGTGGCCTTCGTGGCCACCATCTATGGCGTGGCCTCGGCCAACATCCTGTTCTTGCCCATGGCCAACAAGCTCAAGGCGCATGTCCACCACCAGACCAAGTTCCGGGAGATGATCATCGAGGGGATCATCGCCATCGCCGAGGGCGAGAACCCACGCAACATCGAGACCAAGCTGCAGGGCTACGTGGGCTGAGGGGGGTGCCCGCGAGGGGGGACGATGGCCAGGAAGCCCAAGCACGAGGAGCACGAGAACCACGAGCGTTGGCTCGTCTCCTATGCCGACTTCATTACCCTCCTCTTCGCCTTCTTCGTGGTGATGTATGCCGTCTCCTCGGTGAACGAGGGCAAGTACCGGGTGCTCTCGGAGTCGCTCATCGCCGCCTTCCGCTCCACGGCACGCTCCTTGCAGCCCATCCAGGTCGGTGAGCTCAGCCGCTCGCCGAAGAACGAGGGCATGGTGGAGAGCCTCATCAACCAAGTGGACCAGCCGCCGCTGCCCATGCACCGGGAGGAGCGGAGGCTTGTGCCCGAGGAGGGGGCCGGCACCGGTGAGGAGCAGGCCATGCGGCGCATGGAGGGGCGCATCGAGCGGGCCCTGCAGGAGCTCATCGACAAGGGGCTCATCGTGGTGCGCCGGGGCGAGCTCTGGCTGGAGGTGGAGATCAACACCAGCATCCTCTTCCCCAGCGGCAGCGCGCGCCTGCAGCCCGATGCGGTGCCGGTGCTGAGGCGCATCGCCAGGATCCTGAAGGACTTTCCCAATCCCATCCGGGTGGAGGGCTACACGGACAACGTGCCCATCCGCACCCTGGCCTTCCCCTCCAACTGGGAGCTCTCCGCCGCGCGGGCGGCCTCGGTGGTGCACCTGTTCACCGACGAGGGCATCGATCCCCGGCGCATGGCCGCCATCGGCTACGGCGAGTGGCGTCCGGTGGCCGACAACGCCACCCCGGAGGGTCGGGCCAGGAACCGGCGTGTGGTGCTGGTGATCCTGGAGAATGCCGCCGCCGAGCGCCTCTTCAGCGAGCGCCGCCAGGAGGAGGTGGATCGGCTGCAAGGCAGCCTGGAGGGCGCGGCCCCGGCTCGGCCGGCGGCCCAGGAGGTGCCCGCCGAGCGCGAGCCCCCGCGCCGTCCCGAGCTCCCGCCCGCCACCGGCGCGGGGGAGCCGGCGCCGGTCCGGCACGGGGTCCCGGGGG
>WFXX01000086.1 GCA_015490395.1 Gammaproteobacteria bacterium
GGGAAGGGCCTGCGCACCGCCCCCCGGGACGGGCTCATCAGCGCCGCCGTCCCCCGTGCCATCCGGGGCCGGGCCTTCGGCTTCCACCGGGCCATGGACCACCTGGGGGCCCTGCTGGGACCTCTGGCGGCTTTCGGTCTGCTGGGCCTGGGGTGGGGGATGCCCCAGATCTTCCTGGCTTCGGCGGCCTTCGGCGCCGGGGTGCTGGTCCTCCTCCTCTGGGGCCTGTCTGCGGCGCCGGGCACGGCTGACCGGGCGCTCCCCCGGCGGCCGCCACCCTTACGCTGGGGCCTGCTGGACGGACGGCTCCGGAGGCTGCTGGCGGGCACGGGCCTCTTGGCCCTGGCCACGGTCCCCGAGGCCTTCCTGGTCCTCTGGGCCGCCGGAGAGGGGTTGCCCGCTACCTGGGTCCCCCTCGTCTGGGCCGCGGCCCACGCCGTCAAGGCCGCCGTGGCCGAGCCAGCGGGGAGGCTGGCCGACCGCGTGGGCCGCCTCCCCGTGGTGGCCGCAGGCTGGGGCCTGCGGGTGCTGCTCCTGGCCCTCCTGGCCCTGCCGGGCTGGCCCCTGGGGGCGGTCTGGGGCCTGTTCCTCGCCTACGCCGGGGCCCTGGCCTTCACGGAAGGGGCGGAACGAGCCCTGGTGGGGGACCTGGCGCCGACGGGGCTACGCGGCACCGCCTTTGGCCTCTACCACCTGGTGACCGGCCTGCTGGCACTCCCCGGGGCCTTCGCCTTCGGGCTGCTTTGGCAGCTCGGGGGACGGGAAACGGCCTTTCTGGCCGCCGCCGCCCTCACCGCCGCGGCAGCTGCGGTGGTGCTGCCCCTGGGCCGCCGGCCTCAGCCTCCAGGCAGGGGGTAGATCGCCTCCACGGGCTGGCCCCAGCGGCCGGCGAAGCAGCGGCTGCCGGGGGGCTGGCGCCGGCGGGAGGCCAGCTCGCGCTCCCGCAGGGGCTCCGGCAGCCGGCCCGGGTCCCCGGGCCGTCCCACGGCCACCACGGCGAGGAGCTCGTGCCCCTCGGGCACCGCCAGGGCCCGGCGCAGGGCCTCGGCATCGAAGCCACCCATGGGATGGGCCACCAGGCCCAGGGCGGTGGCCTGCAGCAGCAGGTTCTCGCAGGCGGCCCCAGCGTCGAAGGCGGCCCAGCGGTTGGGCCGCCCGTCCCCGAAGCGCAGGGCGGCGGCCACCAGGATCAGCACCGGGGCGTCCCGGGCCCAGGCCCGGTTGCCCTCGGCCAGGCAGGCCTGGACCGCCTCCCAAGAGGCCTGGTCCCGATAGCGGTCGCAGACCACGAGCCGCCAGGGTTCCTCCCCGTAGCAGGAGGGGGCCCAGCGGGCGGCCTCCAGCAGGACCAGGATCTCCTCTGCCGTCACCGGGGCCTCGGGATCCATGGCCCGGGCGCTCCAGCGGCGGGCCAGGAGGTCGTGGATGGGGACCAGCGTGGGTGCGGGCTTCTCCATGGCGGACTCCCCTGTGGCTCGGCAGGAGCCCGACCATCATAGCCACAGCCGACGGCTGCGGGTGATGGCGGGCGCCGGGATCCTATACTGGACTCATCGGGGACACACCCGTCAGGGACGAGAGCCCGAACAAGAGGGCCTGCCCCGCTGCCTCTTCACTGATGCTGATCGCCGGGGCTCTCCTGGGCGGAGGCGTCGACGGGGGCGCGCCGGCGCACGGTGGCGGGGCCACGCGAGGAGGGCATGCCATGAAGCTGAGCATCCGATCCCCGGCCTTTGCCCACAACGCCTCCATCCCTCCGCGCTACACCTGCGACGGGGAGGATGTCTCGCCCCCCCTGGCCTGGTCCGGTGCCGGCCCGGAGACCCGGAGCCTGGCCCTCATCGTGGACGACCCCGACGCCCCCGACCCCGCGGCGCCCACCACCACCTGGGTCCACTGGGTCCTCTACAACCTGCCGCCGGCGAGCACGGGCCTGCCCGAGGCCGTGAGCGAGGCCGATCTCCCTCCAGGCACTCTCCAGGGCCTCAACGACTGGCAGCGCACCGGCTACGGGGGCCCCTGCCCGCCGGTGGGCCGCCACCGCTACTTCTTCAAGCTCTACAGCCTGGACACGGTGCTGCCGGACCTGGGCACGCCCACCAAGGCCCGGCTCCTGGAGGCCATGGAGGGGCACGTGCTGGACCACGCCGAGCTGGTGGGCACCTATCAGCGCCAGCGCTGAGCGGCAGGTTATAATGAGTGCATGAGCGCAAAGGCCCCGGGCGCGCGGTGGGGGCGCGTCCGGGGCCTGGCGTATCGGGCCCGGGGCCGCCGGGTGTAGCAGGGGTGTTCAGGCTTGAGCGAGGCTTCGCGCGGTGGCGGTGGGGACGGCCGGGGAGCAGGTGAACCGGCCTATCTCTGGTCCGCCGAGCTGACCCTGCGGCCGGGCCGCCGCGTCCCACCGGCACGCCGGCTCGACGCTGGCGGGCGAGGCCTGGTCAGCCCCTACTACGACCGAACCCGCATCGCCCGGCTGGTGCGCCAGGGCCGCCACCGGGAGGCGGTAGGGGGTCGCTGGGAGGAGATGGGGCGGCTGCAGCTGGAGCTGGCCGAGGCCCACGGCCTGGAGCCGGGCATGCGGGTCCTGGACATCGGCTGCGGCTGCTTCCGCGCCGGCGTGCACCTCATCCCCCGCTTGGAGCCGGGGCGCTACTACGGCGTGGAGATGCACGCGGTCCTGCTCCAGGCCGGGCTGGAGCGGGAGCTCCGTCCCCTGGGTCTGGAGGGGCGGCTGGGGCAGGGGCGGCTGCTCTGCACCGACCGCTTCGAGTTCCAGGTCTTCGGGGTGCAGTTCGACCTGGCCCTGGCCGTGGCCCTGTTCCGCTTTCTCCCCTTCAACCATCTGCGCATGTGCCTGGAGAAGCTGGCCCGGGTGGTGCGCCCCGGGGGCCGGCTCCTGGCCACCTACCTGGCCTGCCCGCCCGAGGCCCCGTTCTCGGACGTCCTGGAGCACGAGGGGGGGATGAGGAGCTATCCGGCCCGGGCCCCCTACCACTACCTGGCCGCGGACCTGCGCTTCGCCGCCTACCGGCTCCCCTGGCGCATCGAGGACCTGGGCCCCTGGGGGCCGGAGGGGGAGCGCCTGGTGAGCTTCCTGCGCCTGCTAGAGGTGCCCCGGGGGCAGGCCGCGGGGGAGGGCTGAGGATCAGGCCGCCTCGCCGGCCCGGGCCGGGGCCGGCTCCAGGGCCTCCTCCAGGGCCTGCTCTACCCGCTCGATCCAGACGAACTCCAGGCTCTCGCGGGCGTGCTCCGGCACGTCCTCCAGGTCCTTGCGGTTGCGGGCCGGAAGGATCACCCGGCGGATGCCGCCCCGGGCGGCGGCCAGGGCCTTCTCCTTGATCCCGCCCACCGGCAGCACCAGGCCCCGCAGGGAGATCTCTCCCGTCATGGCCGTGTCGGCCCGGGCCTTGCGGCCGGTGAGCAGCGAGACCAGGGCCACGTGGATGGCCACCCCGGCGCTGGGCCCGTCCTTGGGGATGGCCCCGGCCGGCACGTGCACGTGGATGTCGCTCTTCTCGAACAGTGCCGGGTCGATCCCGAGGGCCTCGGCCCGGGCCTTGACCAGGCTGAGGGCGGCCTGGGCGCTCTCCTTCATCACCTCCCCCAGCTGGCCGGTGAGGAGGAGCTTGCCCGAGCCCGGCATGCGCGCCGCCTCGATGAACAGCAGGTCCCCACCCGTGGGCGTCCAGGCCAGGCCCGTGGCCACCCCGGGCACCGAGGTGCGCATGGCCGTCTCGCTCTCGTAGCGGGGCGGGCCCAGGATGGCGGGCAGGTCCTCGGCATCGATCTCGATGGGGCCGCTCTCGCCCTCGGCGATGCGCATGGCCACGTGCCGGCACACCGCCCCGATCTGCCGCTCCAGGCCGCGGCAGCCGGCCTCGCGGGTGTACTCGTGGATCAGGCGCCGCAAGGCCCCGTCGGTGATGCGGCACTGCTCGGCGGTGAGGCCGCTCTCCTTGAGCTGACGGGCCACCAGGTAGCGCCTGGCGATCTCCAGCTTGTCCTGGTCGGTGTAGCCGGGCAGCTCGATGACCTCCATGCGGTCACGCAGGGGGCCCGGGATGGCGTCGAGCACGTTGGCGGTGCCGATGAACATCACCCGGCTCAGATCGAAAGGCACCCCCAGGTAGTTGTCCCGGAAGGTGCTGTTCTGCTCCGGGTCCAGCACCTCCAGCAGGGCCGCGGAGGGGTCGCCGTGGAAGCCGGCCCCCAGCTTGTCCAGCTCGTCCAGCATGAACACCGGGTTGTTGGTGCCCGCCTTGCGCAGGGCCTGGACGATGTTGCCGGGCATGGCGCCGACGTAGGTGCGCCGGTGGCCGCGGATCTCGGCCTCGTCGTGCACCCCCCCCAGGGCGATGCGCACGAACTTGCGGCCCAGGGCCTTGGCGATGCTCTGGCCCAGGGAGGTCTTGCCCACCCCCGGCGGGCCCACGAAGCACAGGATGGGGCCGCGGCCCCCGGGGTTGAGCTTGCGCACCGCCAGGTGCTCCAGGATCCGCCGCTTGACCTTCTCCAGGTCGTAGTGGTCCTGGTCTAGGATCTCCCGGGCCTTCTGGATGTCGATGTGCTCCTCGCTGCTCCTGGACCAGGGCAGGGAGACCAGCCAGTCCAGGTAGGTGCGCAGCATGGCGTACTCGCCGGCGGCCTCGGGCATGCGCTCCAGGCGGGCCAGCTCCCGGCGGGCCTGCTCCTCCACCTCCGGTGGCATCTTGGCCTCGGCGATGGCCTGCTCCAGCTCCTGGATCTCCAGCTCCTTGGCGTCGGTCTCGCCGAGCTGCTTCTGGATGGTCCTGAGCTGCTCCCGGAGCAGGTACTCCCGCTGGCGCTCCTCCATGGAGGCCTGGGTCTCCTTCTCGATCTCCCGGGTCAGGCGCAGCACCTCCACGCGGTGGGCCAGGAGCCGGGTGACCCGCTCCAGGCGCGCGCGCAGGTCCACCGTCTCCAGGATCTCCTGCTTCTCCTGGGGCTTGAGGTCCAGGAAGCCGGCCACCAGGTCGGCCAGCTGGGAAGGCGTGTCGATGCCCTGGATGGCCCCTTGGACCTCGGCTGGGACCTGGGGCATGAGCTGGAGGGACTCCAGCGCCTTCTGCTTGAGGGCATGGAAGCGGGCCTCGATCTCCCGGGCCTCCTCGGTCTCGGGCTCCGGCTCCCGCTCCTCCAGGTACTCCACCCGAGCGGCGAAGAAGGGGTAGCCCTCCAGGTGCTCCTTGATGCGGAAGCGGCGTTGGCCCTGACAGATGATGTGGTGGGTGCCGTCGCTGCCGGTGATGAAGCGCAGCACGGCGGCCTCCGTGCCCACCTCGTAGAGGTCCTCGGCCGTGGGGGTCTCCACCTCCGGGTCCTTCTGCAGCACCACCCCCAAGGGACGCTCGCCGCGCACCGCCTCCTGGGCCGCGGCCACGGAACGGCGCCGGCCCACCGCCAGGGGCAGCACCATGCCTGGGAAGAGCACCGTGTTGCGCACGGGCAGCAGGATGAGGGCATCCTGCGGCAGCTCGGGCGGCCCTGCCTTCCCGGAGGTCTCTTGCCCCGCGGCCGAAGAGGTGGGCCCGCCCGCCTCCGTGCCCGCCGGGGCGTCGGGTCGGCTCACCGGCTCGTCGCTCCGCTCTACCATCTTCTTCTCAGCCCTAGCACCAGACATCCGTTGACCAGCTCGCGCACGCGCAGCTCGTAGCCGCCTGCGGGCAGCTCGATGCGCCGCTCGAAACGGCCGTGGGGGATCTCCAGGCGGTGGAAGTGGCCGCGCCGCAAGGCGGGGGGCAGGCGCCGCTCCCCGGCCACCACCAGGGTCCCGTCGGCAACGCCCACCTCCACCTCGCCCGGCTCCACCCCGGGCAGGGCCACCAGGACCCAGAGCTCGCCCTCGGTCTCCACCACGTCCACCGGGGGCTCCCAGGCTGCCCGCCTGCGGCCGCCGGCCCGGGGCTGGAAGAAGCGCCGCTGCAGCCGCTCGGCCCGCTCCAGCAGCTCCAGCGCCTCCAGCCACATGCCGAGCTCGCGCTCACGTAGGGGCATCACATCCTCGCGTCGGGGGGGAGCCTGCCCGGAGTATAGCCATCCCCTCCCGAGGCCGCATAAGCGCCAGGCATTCGCACGTTGTTAGATGGGGCCGACCTGGCCCGCCGCAAGGGCCCCGTTGCTGGATCTCGCCTCCCTGCCTACCATGGACCGGCCGCCGGCAGGGCGGCCTCGGGATCAACGGGGGGATCGAGCCATGCCACTGACCAACCTGCGCGACATGCTGCGCCATGCGGCCGGTCGGGACTATGCCCTGTGCGCCTTCGAGCCGCCGGCCCCGGACTGCTTGGACGTGATCCTCGCCGGGGCCGAGGCCTGCGAGGCCCCGGTGGTCATCGCCCTGCCGGCATCGGCGCTGGAGCGGGGCGGGGCACCCTTCGCCGCCGCCGCGGTCACCGCGGCCCGACAGGCCGCAGTGCCGGTGGCCCTGCTCCTGACCCGGGCTGAGTCGGAGACGGCCGCCGTGCGCGGCATTCGCCTGGGCTGCAACGCCATCTGCGCCTGCGGCACCGGCCAAGAGCCCGAGGCCGGGGTGGCCCTCGCCCGGGAGCTGCGGGCGCTCACCCGCTCCTGCGGCCTGCCCCTGCTGGCGGAGCTGCCGCGGGCCACGCCGGAGGCGGCCAGGACCCTGGTGGCGGAGGCCGAGCCCGACGGCTTGGCCCTGGCCGCGGCCTCCGGGCTGGACCCGGAGCGGCTGGAGGGGTTAGGGCGGGCCGCCGGTGTGCCCCTGATGGCCCGGGGCGAGGCCCTGGAAGGGGAGCTGCCGGCCCTCCTCTCCACCCTGGCCCTCGTCAGCTGGTCAGGAGAGCTGGCCGCGGCGGCCTCCCGGGCCGCCCGGGCGTCCGCCGGCGAGGGGGCCGGCTATGCCGCCATCGCCGCCGAGGCCCGCCGCGCCGTCCGGCAGGCGGTGGAAGAGCGCCTCCAGGCCACCGCCTCCGCCGGCAAGGCTGCCGCCGTGCTGGGAGAGGCCACGCCCTGGGAGGAGGTGGAGCACCTGATCATCTACAACGTGGAGGGGGCCGATGAGGAGGAGGTGGAGGCCATGATGGCCGAGGGCCGGCGCGTGCTAGGGGCCATCCCCGGGGTGCGTCGGGTCTTCACCGGTCGAGCCGTGCAGGAGGGGGCCCGGTACCGCTACTGTTGGCTGATCCGCTTCGCCCACCCGGCGGTCATCGCCAGCTACCGGGACCACCCCGATCACGTGGCCTTCGCCGACGGCCTGTTCCGTCCCCGGGCAGGAGACCGGATCAGCATCGACTACCAGGAGGTGGAGTAGGGAGGGTCAGCCGTCTCCGCCTCCGAGCAGCAAGGCGGACAGGATCCCCAGGGCTAGCAGCAGCACAGCCGTGACCAGCAGTAAGTCCTGACGACGGTCGGGCCTGGGCATGGTGTCTCTTTAACTCCCTCTTCAAGGCGCCGCGCTTGGCTGCACTTTCCCCGGGGAGCGGGCCGAAGCCGCCACAGGCAGGGTGGCCAGCGGGGCTGGCCACCGGGAGGGGCTGCGTGGCGGAGAGCCGAGGCCTCGCCTGAGGTCAACCTCGCAGCCCGCCCGGAGCCAGGTCATTTTGCTTTGGATGCGCCCCTTTTGGGCCGCTGTCGCTCCCGATTTGAACCTGCGGCCGGCTTCCCACGCATCAGGAGCAGCAACGTCGATCCGGGGGAAAGGGGCCTCCCTTAACGGTTGCGAGCCTGGCGGAGCAGCGCGGTCAGCAACGCCCCGTCGCGTCGTAGCCACTCGGCCACCTTCCGTGCCGTGAGCGTCTCTGCCCCCCAGCGCTCCTGCGCCAAGCGTTCGGCCTCCTCCAGGCTCAGGCCTGTGAAGCCGTCTAGCATCCCGTGCCCAATGTCGGCGAAATCCACAGTGTACTTCTTGCTCGCTGCGATGACGCCGAAGCCGGTGAGACGGCCCTCGCTGTCGAGGCCGATGGCGACGCGCGCCTTGCCATGGCGATACGACTCGTCCTGCACCAGCGCCCCGCCCAGGATGGCCCCCGAGGACCGGTCGCGGGCCAAGTAGAAGGTGTGGACGCCCTTTGGCAACTCAACGCCGTAGGTGCGCTCGGCCCACGCCCGGACCTCCTCATCCAGCCGTTGCTTGCGCTTGCTGATCCGAGCCCCAGCGGGCAAGAGGGCTTTGAGCGCCTGCCGCTTCTTGATGAACTCCACCGTGGCACCCGCGTGCCCGGCGTGGGCCGAGACGGGCGGCGCCCAAGAGGTGCCTGCGGCCAGGACACCCACGAGGGCAGCGAGGAAGATCCAGCGTGTTTTCTTTTGGGGAAAACTAGGCTGCATAGTGGCCTCCATCCTGTCGCTTGCTTGTGAGCCTGACCAATGGATGCGGGTGCGCCGGCGACCCCAGGACTTCATCAACGCCGGCCTGGTGGCGAGGCGGCCTTGGGGACCCAGAGCTCCCACAGCACTCGCAAGGAGATCACGGCCAGACAGAGCCCAACGAGCAGGGCTGAGAAGAAGGTTAGCCAGGCAAAGCTGCCGGAGACGAAGCGCACCAGGTTGAGCCCGGCGATGTCGCCGGCCAGCCCCAGGAAGAGCAAGGATACCAGCGCCGCTTTCACCGGCTCGGACCAGCTGGTGAGGCAGGCCAATGCCCCGGCGCTGATGAGGATTAGCGCAAAACCCAGAAGGTGGACGTGGGAAACCTGGACCAGCACTTGGGCTGGCAGGGTGTCGTCACCCATGGCCTCGTGGCCGGCGTCTCCAGCTGGCTCGCCGTCACCGTGGCCCGGCATGCCGTCCATAGCCGTGTCACTGCCCCCCTCGAGGGGCTCCTCGTCCAGGGAGAATTCCTCCTCCACGAAGCCTTGGCTCTCGATGGCCTCCCGCTCGGCCTCGCTCAAGCTCTTGTCCCCGTAGTGGTCGGCGATGGCCGCCGGGCTCAGGCCCACGGCCAGCGCCGCATTCAGGGCACCCATGAGATAACCGCTGCCCAGGATCAGCACGAAGCCGGTGAGCAGCAGCCTCCAGGAGAGCGGCAGGCCTTGCAGACCGCCGTGCGGTGAAGGGCAACGCGTCATGGCGCTCATCTCCCTACGGGTCTCGGTCCGAAACGGTTCAGCACCCCCCCGGTTCTTATCGCACCGGATGGGCGCGGACCCAGATGACTGCGCCCAGCTCCAGGGGACGGGGCTGGCCGTCCCGAGGCAGGGTGCCGCTGCTATCTACCAGGGCGGAGAAGCCCCACCAACCGGCGCGCGGGATGCCGTAGGTGAACACCCCGTTGGCGTCCGCCTTCACGAACTGGGTAGCCAGCGGCGGGACCTCGGCCCGGGCACTGCCGTCCGCGTTGTAGTATTCCACCTCTACGGTGGCGTAGGGAACGGGCTTGCCATCCCGCTTCACGATCCCCTGGAAGACGTTGCCCGCATAGAGTCCGTAGGGCCGGCTCAGAGGGATGATCTCCGCCGGCAGGCCCAGCTCCTCGTCCCAGCCCTCCTCGAGCCCGTAGGCGGAGACCACCACCTTGGCGATCTGGCGGATGAAGACCTGCTCGGAGGGCTCCCAGTAGGGGCGGGGCACCACGTAGAAGACGTGGTCGCCGGGCATGCGCAGGCGGTAGGTGGCCAGGAAGCCTTGGTGGGCCCGACCCTTGAGGTCGGTGTAGCGTCGAGGCTGGAGGCGCTCCAGGAGGTCCAGGGTCTCTCCAGCCACGCGGACTCCGAAGGCCTCGGGCCGCTCCATGTCCATGCCCTGCCCCTCGAAGGGGTGCCAGAAGCGGACCTCCAGCGCGAGGGGCTGCCGCCGCTCGGTGACCTCCACGATGTCGTCGCTGGGCAGCAGCATCTGAAAGTGAGCCCTGGCCGGCGCCGCGGCGCCGGCCAGGGCGGTCAAGGCGAGCAAGGCGCTCAGGGCGCGCGCCTGCATAGCTGGCATCCTTAGCCGCCCAAGTTGGCGGCCCAGCCCAGGCTCCAGCGATACTTCTCGTCGTTGGAGATGCCGCCCAGCTCCTGATAGATGGGGTAAGAGAAGTTGGCGTACAAGGACTGCCCCTTGTTGATGCGGAAGTTGATGCCCGGCGAGAGGTAGACCACATCGCCGCCGCTGTTCTTCTTGATCTGGTCGTTTTCCACGTCGGGATCAGCGAAGATGCCGTTAAGCTCCACCACCGGGATGAGCGTGCTGTGGTGGTTGAAGGCCGCGGCGACATCCAGCTGCCAGGACTTGCCGGAGCGGAACTCCTTGGCCCCTTCGCTGGGGACCCGATAGAGCACATCGGCATCGATGGCGATCTTCTCCGTCAGGTGCCCGCTGAAGGCCACCCCGCCCTGGAAGATGATGGCCCCGCTACCGGGCTGGTTGTGGGTGCCCAGCACCTCACCCCGGTCGGTGAGATTGGTGATCTTGCCGGTCGGGATGATCACCCCGAAGACGGAAGACCACTGGCTCTCGCCGTCGTTATAGAAACGATGCCGCCAAGTCAGCAGGGTGTCGCCGAAGCCTGCCGACTTGGCCGTGGGCGAGATGCACGCGGTATCCGCGTTCTCCACCACACCGTCGCCGTCAGGGTCGAAGCAGGCAATGGCGGCATCGTCGCCATTGTCCTTGAAGCCCTTGAAGCTGTTGTACTGGGTCATGATGGAGATGTCGTTGTCCTCCCCAAAGGGGAAGGCCACCGTCAAGAAATAGGCGTCCTCGCTGGAGTGCATGTGCACGTCCTCGCCCTGGACGCGGAACTGCACCATCTGCTGGTCGGTAAAGGTCTCGTAGCGCCGCGCGTCCCAGCGAAGGCTGATGACGGGTTGCTCCACGATGGCCGCGCCCACGGCGTTGATGCTGCCCGAGCCGCCACCGCGGAGGGACTCGCCGTGCCCGAAGGCGGTCATGGGACCAGTGGCCAGAACAGTGCCCAGGGCGGCCAGGACGCCCGCCCGAACGGTGCCAACGTGCTTCATCTTGCGCTGCTCTCCCTTAGGTTGTTGCGTTCGTAATGAGTATTGGTTGTCGGTTTTGGGGCGCCGGAAAAGGGCCCGGCGAAGACGCCTTCCGTGACATTAAACTCCTAAAAGTGGCACCAAAAGTAGCACGAAAATAAAATACGTGTCAAGAGCCCGGAGGCCGAGGCCCCCGGGCTCTCCCTTACGGTTTCGATGCCTCAGTGGCGGTGATCGTCGTGCGCGGAGCCCTCGTGGCCCTCGTGCGGATGATCGTGGGGTCCGTGGTCGTCGGCACCGTGCTCGTGATCGTGCCCGGGACCAGCATGCTGGTGGGGATGCTTGTGCTGGTGGCTGTGGGGATGGCTGTGCCGGTGGGTGTGCTCGTGGCTGTGGCTCAGCGCCCCGTGCCGATGCTCGTGGCTGTGGGTGTGCTCGTGCTCGTGCTCATGATGGTGCTCATGCTCGTGGTCGTGCTCGTGGTGGCTCATGACGCTTTCCTCCTTTCCTACAGCCCGCATGCCGCGGGCGTCCATAGTTCTCGGCCGCGGGGCGCCCACCCTTGAGCCACCACGGAGCATAGCACGCCCCTCGGGGGTTGGGGCCCCGAACAGAAGAAAAAAGAACGGCTCCAACAGGGCCGTTCGCTGATAGGTTTGTTGTTGGTCTTGTTCTGGTCGTGGCGATGGTATGGAGGCCGTGGGGCTTGTGGTGGTTATAGGTGCCCCGGCGGTGTGGTTGTGGTTGTTTCCGGCCTCGCCGGCCTATTTCTATGCAGGAATTGGGCCATTCTTTTAACGTGCTGTTGCTGAAGAAATTATTTGTGGCGGGCTTGGCTAGGAGGGTGGGATCTGTCAAGTGTGCCGACAGGGCCTCACGGGGGGGGCTCGTCAGGTCCTATCTCGCCGGCGGCTCGGCGGCGCCAGTATCTCGCCTTGGCCGGATCACGAGGTAGGCCCAGCCAGCCCTTGGCGTAGGCCTGGGCCAGGAAACGCTGGGCTGGCCGGTTGCCCCCCTCCGCAGCCAGATGGAAATACTGTCTGGCAAAGACGGGATCCCGGTCCACGCCTTCACCTTTCATATACATGTAGCCCAGATTGAACTGGGCCCCGGTGTGCCCCTGGGCGGCGGCCTTCTGAAACCAATCCACCGCCTTCTCCGGATCCTTGGGGACGCCAGCCCCCTGGGTGTAGAGCACGCCTAGGCTGTTCTGGGCGGGGGCGTAGCCTGCCTCCGCCGCCTTTTCGAACCAGAAAGCGGCCCGGCCTAGATCCCTGGCTACTCCTCGGCCACGCTGGTACAAGAGGCCCAGGTTGTATTGGGCCTCGGGCACGCCCCGTCGTGCCGCCCGTTCGTACCACCGGGCCGCCTCGGCGGGATCCTCCTCCACGCCCACCCCATTGTCGTAGGCGGCGGCCAGCAACAGGTAGGCCCGGGTATCGCCGGCCTCGGCGGCCTGGCGCCAGAGGCGCACTGCCTCCTCGAAGCGCCCGGCTCCATAGGCGGCGAGGCCCTGGTCCACCGGATCGGCCTCCGTGGCCGAGGCCGGCGCCGCCGCGGCGGCAGCGAGCAGGACCAGGCCCAGGGCCACGCCGATGAGCCTTGCCGTTTCCATGGCCTTCCTCCCCCGGTGCCCGGCGGATCGACTAAGCGCTTGAGGCATCGCTTCGGCCCATCAATTGACGCGGGCCTTCGAGGCGGTAATATACACCCACGTCCCGTCCGCCGGGCGGAGGCGCGGGCCGGGAGGGCCGGCGCGACGGCCCGGGCGCCGGAGCTGGACCGTGCACAAGACCTAAACAGGGGGGTGTCATGCTGAGGAAGCTGGGAGTCTGGGGGGCCGCCGTGGCGCTGGCGTTGGCGCCGGCGCTGGCGCAGGCCGCCATCAAGGGCGATCCCAAGGCGGGCCAGATGAAGGCCGCGATGTGCGAGGGCTGCCACGGGCCTGGAGGCAACAGCCCGGTGGCCGACTTCCCCCGCCTGGCAGGCCAGTACGAGGACTATATCGCCAAGCAGATCCACGACTTCCAGAAGGGGCTGCGGAACAACAACCCCACCATGGCAGGTATGGCTGCCACCGTGGCCAGCATGCAGGACGCCCACGACATCGGGGCCTACTTCCAACAGCAGAAGATGGCCAAGGAGCCCATCGCGCCGGTGGACCAGAAAAAGGCCGCCGTGGGCAAGCGGATCTACTACGAGGGGATCCCGGAGAAGGATGTCTACGCCTGCGTCAACTGCCACGGCGAGCGGGGCAAGGGTAAGGCCCCGCACATCTCGGTCTTCCCGGTGATCGGGGGCCAGCACCGGGACTATATCATCAAGCAGCTCAAGGATTTCCGAGAGGGCACCCGGGCTAATGACCCTGCGGGGATGATGGCGGACGTCGCCCGTAAGCTCTCCGATGCGGAGATGGAAGCGGTGGCCCACTATCTTTCCAGCCTGCTGCCCTAAGGGATCTGCAGGGAAGGAGCACGCCCATCGGCCGCAGACCAGCGCCGGGGCAGGCTCGGTCTTCAGGGTGGGCGCGGGCCCGCCCAAGACTGCGGGCCGAGGAGGAGGAACTCGAGCAGCGCCTTCTGGGAGTGGAGGCGATTCTCGGCCTCGTCCCACACTACGCTTTGCGGCCCCTCCAGCACTGCGGGCGTGACCTCCTCACCCCGGTGAGCAGGCAGGCAGTGCATGAACAGGGCCTCGGGCTTGGCCACGCGCATCAGGGTGTTGTTGACTTGGTAGGGAGCGAAGGCCCGCCGCCGGCGCTCCATCTCCTCCTCCTGGCCCATGCTGGCCCAAACGTCGGTGACCACCAAGTCGGCATCCCGGGCGGCCTCGAACGGATCCCGGGTCAAGGTCACGTGGTCGCCCGCCGCCTGCAGCATCTCTGGCAGGGGGTCGTAGCCCTCGGGGCAGGCGATGTATAGCTGGAAACCGAGCCTGACGGCGGCGTGGATGTAGGAGTGGCACATGTTGTTACCGTCGCCCAGCCAGGCCACCTTCCGGCCGCGGATCTCACCCCGGTGCTCCTGGTAGGTCTGGAGATCGGCCAGGAGCTGGCAGGGGTGCTCCCGATCGGTGAGGGCGTTGATCACGGGCACCCGGCTATGGCGGGCGAAGGTCTCCAGCTTCTGGTGCTCGTAGGTGCGGATCATCACCGCGTCCACCATCCGGGAGAGCACCCGGGCGGTGTCCTCGATGGGCTCGCCCCGGCCGAGCTGGGTGTCCCGGGCCGAGAGGAAGATGGCCGAGCCGCCGAACTGGGCCATGGCTGTCTCGAAGGCCACGCGGGTACGGGTGGAGGATTTCTCGAAGATCATCCCCAGGACCCGGCCGCGCAGGGGCTCGTGACGCTGGCCCCGCCGCTGCATCTCCTTCAGCTGCCCGGCCCGGGCGACCAGGGCCTGGATCTCCTCGCCGGTGAGGTCCAACAGCGAGAGGAAGTGACGGGTCATGCTCGGCCCTCCCCGGCGGCCAGCGCCTCCTCCACCAGCTCCCGCACGGCCTCCTGCAGCCGCGCCGCCTCCTCCTCCGTCAGGATGAGCGGGGGCAACAGGCGCAGCACCCGCTCGGCAGTGACGTTGAGCAGGACGCCCCGCTCCAGGGCCCGCATCACCAGCTCGCCACAGGGTCGATCCAGCTCAATGCCCAGCATCAGGCCGCAGCCTCGGACCGCTAACACGCCGGGCCTCCCTAGGAGGGCCTCTTGCAATCCTGCCAGCAGCCGACCGCCCAGCCGCGCGGCGTGCTCGGCCAGGGCCTCGGCCTCCATCACCTCCAGCACCGCCAGGGCCGCGGCGCAGGCCAGGGGATTGCCTCCGAAGGTGGAGGCGTGGCTCCCCGGACCGAGGACCTCGGCCGCCGCGCCCCGGGCGAGGCAGGCGCCGATGGGGAAGCCGTTGCCCAAGGCCTTGGCGAGGGTGACCACGTCGGGAAGGACCCCCTGCCGCTGGCAGGCCAGCCAGCTCCCGGTGCGCCCCATCCCGGTCTGCACCTCGTCCAGCATGAGGAGCCAGCCCTGGCGGTCGCAGAGGGCCCGCACCCCGGGCAGGTAGTCCTCGTCCGGCACCACCACGCCGCCCTCGCCCTGCACCGGCTCCAGCAGCACCGCCACCACGTCTTGACGGTTGCGAGCCACCGCCTCCAGGGCCTCGAGGTCGTTGTAGGGCACGCGCACGAAGCCGGGCACCAGCGGCTCGAAGCCGGCCTGGACCCTGCGGTTGCCGGTGGCCGTCAGGGTGGCCAGGGTCCGTCCGTGGAAGGCTCCTTGGGCCACCACCACCGCAGGTTGCTCCACGCCCCGGGTGTTGCCCAGGCGCCGGGCCAGCTTGATGGCCGCCTCGTTGGCTTCCGCCCCGGAGTTGCAGAAGAACGCCCGCTCCATGCCGGTGAGACGGCAGAGGCGCGCGGCCAGCTCCTCCTGCAGGGGGATCCGGTAGAGGTTGGAGGTGTGGACCAGGGTAGCGGCCTGGCGGCAGAGAGCCTCGGTGACCCGGGGGTGGGCGTGGCCCAGCGCGCAGACACCGATCCCTGCCAGGGCGTCGAGATAACGCCTTCCCTGTTCGTCCCAGAGCCACGCCCCCTCCCCTCGGACAAAGGCCACGGGGAGGCGGGCGTAGGTCTCCATGAGGTGCTCGGTCATGGACCTACTCCGAGAAAAGAAAATATTTTAAGAACGGGGAGACGGCCCCCGCAATGCGCCGGAGCAGGGATGGTAGGCTCAGCCCGCCGCGCGATGTGGGCGTGCCGCCTCGGCGTTCCGACGCCGCTCCACCAGAGCTAGGGAGCCGAAGAGAAGGGCGCTGTAGAACGCATCGCCCATCAGGGCATTGCCCAAGAAGGGCAGGGCGGCGACGTAGGCGGCCACGAGCCCTTCCCAGGTGCGCGGGTAGAGGTCGCCCAGGGCCCACACGCCCCAGTTGGTAATCAGGAAGAAGAGGACCGAGCTAGCCAGGGTGGCCGCGGCCACGGAGAGGGGGCGGCGCCTGCCGCGCAGCCAGAAGCCCAGGAGGCTCACGGCCAAGAGGGCCCCGTAGACCACCGGCAGGGTGCGATGGAAGGCCACGGAGGGGTCGCCCGCCAGCAGCCCCAGGGCCAGGTCGCTGAGGGCCATGGCTGCCAGGGGCAGCAGCAGGGCGAGGCGTCGGTCGGGTAGGCAGGCCCCGGCGAACAGGGCCATGGCCGTCACGGGGGCGAAGTTGGGTGGGTGGGGCAGCAGCCGGGCGAGCGCGGCGGCTAGGACAAGGCCGAGCATCAGCGGCGTCAGGTTCCGGGCATCCGGGCGGCTCATGAGGCGACTCTCCTTAAATCTTCTGATCTCTGGCCGTGGCTGGACGATCTATTGTAGCCCATGCCGAGGGCGCATCCCGGGACGGGTCGCCCGTGCCACGACGCGGACGGAGCACGTGGCGGAAGGCGCTTGACCTTATAGCCGCCTATAGGGGCAACATCCTTCGTTATGGCTACGGATGCGGGTCGGAGTGCCGGCACGAGGGGGTGCGTGTCGGAAGGTGCGGTCCGTTGGGGCATCGGCCGCCGGGGTTTGCCCCTGGCGCCGCTGGTGCTGGGTGCCGCGGTGGCGGCGTTGGCGGTGCCTGCGATGGCACACGACCCCCTCTTCGGCCTGGGTGCCCAGGTGCTCTACAAGGACGGCATCGCGGCTTCCCTCCAGTGGCGGGTGGCGCAGGCAGGGCCTCGGCGCGCGCAGGAGGCCGGCCTGGCGCTGACCTACGGCATCACGGGCGACTGGGCGGCAGGGTTGGAGCTACCTTGGGAGCTAGCGGGGGGCGGGGGGCGAGGCGACTTGCGCCTCTTCACCAAGTACCGCTTTTGGCGGCGCGACGCCCTGGGGGTGCAGGAGTCGGCCGCCCTGGCGCTTAGGGTCGGCCTGGACGGGGGCGCCACGGCTCCGGTTCTGGGTCTCGCTTACGGATACGAGAGCCGCAGGTGGTACCGCTGGGCCAGCGTGCGCTGGCACCACTCCGGCAGCGATGCGAGCACGGGAGGCGATAGGCTCCTGCTGGACCTGGTCGGCGGCTGGCGGCCGCGGCCCGGGGGCTACCTGGAGCCCGACGCCGTGTGGCTGCTGGAGCTCAACGGCGAGCTCGTGCGCCGCGCCCAGCTGGGTGGAGCGGCGGGCGCGGAGTGGTTTCTCGCGCCGGGCCTCTTCTGGACGCTGCGCAACTATGCCGTCAAGGCGGGCGTGCAGGTGCCGGTGCACCGCGACCTGGAGGGGCCACGGCCGCCTACCCGATGGCGGGCGCTGCTGGTGTTCGAGGGGCATTGGTAAGTGAGTAAAGGAGGGCCGGAGGATGCGCGTGCGGTGCGGACTGCTGGGTGTCTTCCTACTGTTGCTACCGCTGGCCGCATCGGCCGGTGGCGTGCGCTATGTGATGCGGGTGGACGGTCTGGCCTGCTCCTTCTGTGCCTACGGCGTGGAGAAGAAGTTGAAGGCCATCGAGGGTGTGGAGCGCGTGGATGTGGACCTCGACCGGGGGTTGGTGGTGGTGGATGCCCGCGAGGGACTGGTCCTGACCGAGGAGGCCATGCGCAGCCTGATGCGCGATGCCGGCTTCACCTTCCGGGGCATGCGCCTTGTGCCCGTGCAAGCGGGACAGGAGACGCCCCCGTGAGGAAGCCGGCCTGCAGGAACGGGCTGGCCGCGGGGTGCCGGGCGAGGGGCGGCGATGCGAGGTGGTGCTGAGCGTGGTGGGGCTGCCCAGTCGGGTCAGAGCACTGCAGGCGGGGCGGCGTGGCTGGCGTTGTTCACCTCCTTGGGCACCCTGATCTGCTGTGCGCTACCTATCCTGCTGGTGACACTTGGCCTAGGGGCTGCCGTGGCCTCGTTGGTCTCGGCGGCCCCCTTCCTGGTGTGGCTTACCAAGCACAAGGTGTGGGTGTTCGGCTTCTCGCTGGCCATGCTCCTCCTCTCCGGCTGGCTCCTGCGCCGCGGTAGCCGGCAGTGCCCCTCCGATCCGGCCCTCGCTGCCGCCTGCGTGCGTGCGCGCCGCTGGAACCTCCGCATCTGGCGGGCCGCGGTGGCAATTTGGGGCATCGGCTTCTTCGCAGCCTACCTGCTGCTGCCGTTGCGCCGGTTGCTGGAGGGCTGAGCAGGAGCTGCTTCAGCAGGGGTGGCGCGTGACAGGCGGCCGGCACGCAGGCCGTTGGCGACGGCGGCGATCTCGGAGGCCTCGTGCACGAGCACGGCGAAGGCCACGCTGATGCGCCCGAGCACGCCCAAGGGGATGAGCACGGCCAGCACGGCGAGCGCGAAGACGATGTTCTGCAGGCTCACCCGCCGCGCCTGGCGGCCGAGCTCCAGGGCCTCGGCGACCTTGAGCAGGTCGTCGGCCATGAGGGCGACGTCGGCGGCCTCGATGGCGGCGTCCGTGCCGGCCGCGCCCATGGCGATGCCGCAGGTGGCGGCGGCCAGCGCCGGGGCGTCGTTGATGCCGTCGCCAACCATGATGACGGCCCCGTGGCGCGCCTCCAACGCGCGCACGGCCTCCACCTTCTCCTCGGGGCGCAGGCCGGCGCGCACCTCGTCGATGCCCACGGACGCGGCCACGCGCGCGGCCACCTGGGGGTTGTCGCCGGTCAGCATCACGCAGCGTACCCCAAGGGCGTGCAGCCGTCGCACGGCCTCCGGCGCCTCCTCGCGGACGCGGTCGGCGAGGGCGATCAGCGCCGCGGCTTGCCCCCCCGCGTCGGCCAGCACCACCACCGTGTGGCCCTCGGCGGCCAGCGCCTCGCAACGTGCGGCGGCCTCCTCGCCGAGCGCCAGGCCCTCGGCGCCGGGACGGAGGATGCGCCACGTGCGCCCGTCCACCCGGCCCTCGACGCCGGCGCCCACCAGCGCCCGGAAGCCCCCGGCAGGCGGCGCCTCGATGCCACGGGCGCGGGCATGACGCACAATGGCCCGCGCCAGCGGGTGCTCCGAGCGCGCCTCGAGCGAGGCGGCGAGGCGCAGGGCCTCCTCGGTAGCGATCCCGGGCGCGAGCGGCTCGACCGCCGTGACCTCCGGGCGGCCGTGGGTGAGGGTGCCGGTCTTGTCGAAGGCCACCACCCGGATCAGCGCCAGGTGCTCCAGATGGGCGCCGCCCTTGATCAGGA
>WFXX01000087.1 GCA_015490395.1 Gammaproteobacteria bacterium
GTCCCGGCCACCACCACTTGGCCCGGGGCGTTGTAGTTGGCCGGGACCACCACCTCCCCGCCCGTCGAGGCCTCCCTGCAGAGGGCCTCCACGGCCTCGTCGGCCAGGCCCAGCACCGCCGCCATGGCCCCCTGCCCCTCGGGCACGGCCTCCTGCATGTAGCGCCCGCGGGCCGCCACCAGGCGCACCGCCTCGGCCAGCTCCAGGGAGCCGGCGCAGACCAGGGCGGTGTACTCGCCCAGGCTGTGGCCGGCCAGGGCCACCGGGGCCGGTCCCCCCTGCTCGCGCCAGAGACGCCAGACGGCCACCCCGGCCGCCAGCAAGGCCGGCTGGGTGCGCTCGGTGCGGTTCAGCTCCTCCTCGGGGCCCTCCTGAGCCAGCCGCCACAGGTCCAGACCCAGGGCCTCGGAGGCCTCCTCGAAGGTGTGGCGCACCAGGGGGAAGGCGGCACCCAGCTCCCCCAGCATCCCCACCGACTGGGAGCCCTGGCCCGGAAAGACGAAAGCAAGTCGTTTCATAGGCACAGAGAGCCTTTCCTCAGTAGCGCGCGAGGCAGGCGCCCCAGGTGAAGCCGGCCCCGAAGGCCTCCATCAGAAGCAGCTCCCCGCGGCGGATGCGGCCATCGCGCACCGCCTGGTCCAGGGCCAGGGGGATGGAGGCGGCGGAGGTGTTGCCGTGCTCGGCCACCGTGAGCACCACCCGCTCCATGGGCAGGCCCAGCTTGCGGGCGGTGGCCTCGATGATGCGGTGGTTGGCCTGGTGGGGCACCAGCCAGTCCACGTCGCCCCGGCCCAGGCCGTTGGCCTCCAGGGCCTCGTCCACCAGGGCCTCCAGGCTGCGCACGGCCATCTTGAAGACCTCCCGGCCCTGCATACGGATGGCGGGACCCTCTCGGCGCAGCCGCTCCTGGTCCCTGGAGATGCCGCAAGGGACCGTGAGGCAGGGCTCGTGGCGCCCATCGGCGTGGAGGTGGGTGGAGAGGATCCCCGTCTCCTCGTCGGGGCCCAGGACCACGGCCCCTGCCCCGTCGCCGAAAAGGACGCAGGTGCTGCGGTCGCTCCAGTCCACGATGCGCGAGAGGGTCTCGGCCCCCACCACCAGAGCCCGGCGGGAGGCGCCGTCGCGCACGAAACGCTCGGCCACCGCCAAAGCGTAGATGAAGCCGGTGCACACCGCCTGGACGTCGAAGGCCGGGCAGCCGGCCAGCCCCAGGCGGGCCTGGAGGAGGCAGGCGGTGCTGGGGAAGACCTGGTCCGGGGTGGTGGTGGCCACCACCACCAGGTCCACTTCCTCGGGCGCGGTGCCCGCGGCCTCCAGGGCCCGTCGGGCGGCGGGCTCGGCCAGGTCGCAGGTGGTCTCCCCGGGGGCGGCGATGCGCCGCTCGCGGATCCCGGTGCGCTCCCGGATCCAGGCGTCGGAGGTCTCCACCATCCGCTCCAGCTCAGCGTTGGTGAGGACCCGCTCCGGCAGGTGGGAGCCCGTGCCCAGGATGCGCGCGTAGCTCAAACCGCCTCCTTGGCGGCCAGGAGGGACTCCAGCTGCCGGCTGATGCGCCGGGGCACGGCCTGGCGCACCTCCTGGACGGCCACCTCCACCGCCCGGGCGAAGGCCACGCTGTCGGCGCTGCCGTGGCTCTTGACCACGATGCCCTGCAGCCCGAGGAGGCTGGCACCGTTGTAGCGACGGGGGTCGATGCGCTCGCCGAAGGCGCGCAGGATGGGCCGGGCCATCAGCCCCACCAGACGGCTCCAGGGGCTGCGCCGGAACTCCCGCTCCATGTAGTGGCGGATCATCCGCGCCACGCCCTCGCTGGTCTTGAGGGCCACGTTGCCCACGAAGCCGTCGCAGACCACCACGTCCGCCACGCCCTCGTAGACGTCGTCCCCCTCCACGAAGCCGATGTAGTTCAGGTGCGAGGAGGCGATGAGGCGGGCGGCCTCGCGCACCCGCTCGTTGCCCTTGATCTCCTCCACGCCGATGTTGAGCAGGCCCACCGTGGGCCGCTCGTTGCCCTCCACCGCCGCGGCCAGGGCCACCCCCATGAGGGCGAACTGGAAGAGCGTCTCGGCACAGGAGTCCACGTTGGCGCCCAGGTCCAGCACATGGGTGTGCCCGCGCACCGTGGGCAGGGCCGAGCAGATGGCGGGGCGGTCGATGCCCGGCAAGGTCTTGAGCACGAAGCGGGCGATGGCCATCAGGGCCCCGGTGTTGCCGGCGCTGACACAGGCGTCGGCCTCGCCCTCCTTGACGAGGTTGACGGCCACGCGCATGGAGGAGTCCTTCTTGGTGCGCAGGGCCACCGAGGGCAGCTCGTCCATGGCCACCTCCTGGGAGGCGTGGTGCAGGCGTAGCCGCGGCCCTGGCGCCGCGCCCCGGGCAGCCAGCTCCCGGCCCAGCACCCGAGTATCGCCCACCAGGATCAGGCGCAGGTCCGGCAGGCGCTCCAGGGCGCGCAGGGCTCCGGGGACGACCACGGCCGGGCCATGGTCGCCTCCCATGCCATCCAAGGCAATGGTGATGCTCAAGGGACGCCTCCGCGGGGCGGGCTGGCGGCCTCTCCTTCCCGCCTCACTCGCCCTCGTCCTGGGCGGGCAGCACCCGGCGGCCCCGGTAGAAGCCCCCCGGGGTGATGTGGTGGCGCAGGTGGGTCTCCCCGCTCTTGGGGTCCACGCTCAACGCCGGCGGGCGCAGAGCGTCGTGGGAGCGGCGCATGCCGCGCTTGGACGGGGTCTTGCGGTTCTGCTGAACGGCCATCGGTCTCGATCTCCCAATGATTAGGATCGGCCCATCAATCGGCCCATCAGGGGCCTGCTGAGCCGCTCCGGCGGCGGAACCTCAGCCGCCCGTCTTGAGGCGGGCCAGGACGGCGAAGGGGCCCTCCCGCCCCCCGGAGGCCGACACCGTGGCTGGTGCCTCGGGGGGGCGGCAGGTGCCCTCCGGATGCCGGGGGATGTGGGGCAGCCGCAGGAGCAGCTCTTCCTCCAGGAGGCTCAGCAGGGGCAGGCGCCGGGGATCGGCCACCACCGGCTCCCAGTCCCCTGGCAGGAAGGCCGCGGCTCCCTCCTCGGGCACCACCGCCAACCGGAAGGGCGCCTCCAGGGGCAGCTCCAGGGGCTCGAGGCAACGCTGGCAGCGCACCGTCACCGTGGCCCGCACCTCGCCCTCGAGCAGGGGCACGCCGTGCTCCTCGGTCAAGCGCAGGCGCACCTCGGCCTCCCCCGCGTCCCCCTCCACCGCCTCCTGCAGCCTAGCCATGCGCGAGAGGGCCGCGTATGTGTGCATACGCAGCCCCCGGGCCGCGGCCTGCACCGCATCCACGGTGTCGGGAATTCGCCGGAGCATTAGAGGCGCCATGCTAGCGGCTCGGCGCCCCCCTGTCAAAGCGCGGCTACGCTAAGGCCCTGAGCACCCTCCCGTTGCGACCGTTGCCCCTGTCTCTTATACACATCTGA
>WFXX01000088.1 GCA_015490395.1 Gammaproteobacteria bacterium
TCAGATGTGTATAAGAGACAGATGATAGTCGTGCCTTTTCATGGTGTCAAAAAGGAGTCTCGAAGGGTGTTAGAAGAATCTTTTTGACCTCCTTCCTGCCTTGACATTCCCTCCCCCCGCTGGGGAACATGGCCGCTCCAAGGGCAAGGACTCGGCCGAGCGCCATGATCCGCAAGATTCTCATCGCCAACCGGGGCGAAATCGCGGTGCGCATCGTGCGCGCCTGCGCCGAATTGGGTATCACCTCGGTGGCCGTCTACACCGAGGCCGACCGGCACAGCCTCCACGTCAAGAAGGCCGATGAGGCCTACTGCATCGGCCCCGAGTCGGTGGCCGGCTATCTCAACGTGCACCGCATCGTGAACCTGGCCGTGGCCACGGGCTGCGACGCCCTGCACCCGGGCTACGGCTTCCTCTCGGAGGACCCGCGCCTGGCCGAGGCCTGCGCCCGGCGGGGCATCCGCTTCGTCGGCCCGCCCGCCTCGGTGATCCGGGCCCTGGGGGACAAGGTGGCCGCCAGGGAGACCATGCGCCGGGCGGGGATCCCGGTGATCCCGGGCAGCCCCGGGAGCCTGCGGGACGTGGACCAGGCCCTGGCGGTGGCCGCGGAGGTGGGCTACCCGGTGATGCTCAAGGCCACCTCCGGGGGCGGGGGGCGGGGCATCCGCCGCTGCACCGGGCCCGGGGAGCTGCGCCGCGCCTTCGAGCGGGTGGCCTCGGAGGCGGCCAAGGCCTTCGGCCGGGCCGACGTGTATCTGGAGAAGTGCATCGAGCGGCCCCGGCACATCGAGGTGCAGGTCCTGGCCGACCGCTTCGGCAACTGCATCCACCTCTACGAGCGCGACTGCTCCATCCAGCGCCGGCACCAGAAGCTCATCGAGATCGCCCCCTCGCCCCAGCTGGACGAGCCGCGGCGGGCGGCCCTGGGGGCCCTGGCGGTGAAGGCGGCCAGGGCCGCCGGCTACGTCAACGCTGGCACCGTGGAGTTCCTCATGGACGAGGCGGGGCGCTTCCACTTCATGGAGATGAACACCCGGCTCCAGGTGGAGCACCCGGTGACCGAGGAGATCACCGGGATCGACATCGTGCGCGAGCAGATCCGCATCGCCTCGGACCTGCCCCTGCGCCACCGCCAGGAGGACGTCTGGGTGCACGGCTGCGCCATGGAGTTTCGCATCAACGCCGAGGACCCCAAGAACGGCTTCCTGCCCAGCTTCGGGCGCATCACCCGCTACTTCGCCCCGGGCGGACCGGGGGTGCGCACCGACGCGGCCATCTACACCGGCTACGAGCTGCCGCCCCACTACGACTCCCTCTGCGCCAAGCTCACCGTCTGGGCGCCCACCTGGGAGGAGCTCCTGGAGCGGGGGCAGCGGGCCCTGCGGGACATGGGGGTGCACGGGATCCGGACCACCATCCCCTACTACCAGGAGATCCTGCGCTGCCCGGACTTCCGGGCCGGGCGCTTCCATACCGGCTTCATCGAGGAGCACCCGGAGCTGCTGGACTACCCGGTGCGCCGCTCCCCGCGGGAGCTGGCGGCGGCCATCGCCGCAGCCCTGGCCGCCCACCAGGGCCTGTAGGCGGGCGCGGCCGGGAGGGCGCACCCCACCACAGGAAGCGGATCCATGAGCCGAGTCCACATCACCGAGACGGTACTGCGCGACGCCCACCAGTCGCTCATCGCCACGCGGCTGCGCACCGAGGACATGCTGCCCGTCTGCCCCCAGCTGGACCGCGCCGGCTTCTGGTCCCTGGAGGCCTGGGGCGGGGCCACCTTCGACGCCTGCCTGCGCTACCTCAAGGAGGACCCCTGGGAGCGGCTGCGCCGCCTGCGCGCCGCCCTGCCCCGCACCCGCATCCAGATGCTGCTGCGGGGGCAGAACCTGGTGGGCTACCGGCACTATCCGGACGACGTGGTGCGGGCCTTCGTGGAGCGGGCCGCAGCCGGCGGGGTGGACGTGTTCCGTATCTTCGACGCCCTCAACGACCTGCGCAACCTGCGCACCGCCGTGGAGGCGGTCAAGGCCGCCGGCAAGCACGCCCAGGGGACCATCTGCTACACCACTAGCCCGGTGCACGACGTGGCCCTGTTCGTGCAGCAGGCCCGGGAGCTGGCGGCCATGGGCTGCGACAGCATCGCGGTCAAGGACATGGCCGGGCTGCTGACACCCGCGGCCGCCGAGCGCCTCTTCGCCGCCCTGCGCCGGGCCGTCTCCCTGCCCCTGCACCTGCACAGCCACGCCACCTCGGGGCTGGCCGCCCTCAGCCAGCTCAAGGCGGTGGAGCAGGGCTGCCGGCACATCGACACGGCCATCTCCGCCTTCGCCGGCGGCACCAGCCATCCCCCCACCGAGTCCATGGTGGCGGCCTTCCGAGACACCCCCTATGACACGGGCCTGGACCTGGAGCTGCTGCAGGAGATCGGGGCCTACTTCTACGAGGTGCGCAAGCGCTACCGCCGCTTCGAGAGCGAGTACACCGGGGTGGACACCCGAGTGCAGGCCTACCAGATCCCGGGCGGGATGATCTCCAACCTGGCCCAGCAGCTGAAGGAGCAGGGGGCCCTGGGCCGGATGCGGGAGGTGCTGGAGGAGGTGCCCCGGGTGCGGGCGGACCTGGGCTATCCGCCCCTGGTCACGCCCACCTCCCAGATGGTGGGGGCCCAGGCGGTGCTCAACGTGCTCACCGGCGAGCGCTACGCCACCGTCACCCAGGAGGTCAAGCGCTACCTCCAGGGGCTCTACGGGCGCCCCCCGGGGCCGGTGAACGAGGCCGTGCGCCGCCGGGCCATCGGCGAGGCGGAGGTGATCCAGGAGCGCCCGGCGGACCTGCTGGAGCCGGAGCTGCACCGGCTGCGGGGGGAGATCGGGGAGCTGGCCCGCTCCGAGGAGGACGTGCTCAGCTATGCCATGTTCCCCGAGGTGGGGCGCGCCTTCCTGGAGGAGCGGGCCGCCGGGCGCCTGGCCCCCGAGCCCCTGGAGCTGCCCGAGCCCTCCTGCGAGCCCCGGCCGGTGCCGGTGGAGTTCAACGTCACCCTGCACGGCGAGAGCTATCACATCAGGATCACCGGCACCGGCCACCGGGCCCAGGACCGCCGCCCCTTCTACGTGACGGTGGACGGGATCCCCGAGGAGATCCTGGTCCAGACCCTGGCCACGGTGGGCTCCGAGGGGGAGGCCCCCAGGGAGGCGCCGGGGCCGGCGCCGGCGGTGCGCGGCAGCCGCCGCCCCCGGGCCCAGGCCCCCGGGCACGTCACCGCCTCCATGCCCGGCACCATCGTGGCGGTGCTGGTGCAGGAGGGGGAGCGGGTGGAGGCAGGCCAGCCGGTGCTGGTGGCCGAGGCCATGAAGATGGAGACCGAGATCCACGCCCCGGTGGGCGGGGTGGTGAAGGCGGTGCACGTGGCCAAGGGCGAGAGCGTCAACCCGGACGAGGCCCTGATCGAGATCGAGGAGGAGGCGCGGGGGGGCGATGCCTGAGCTGGTGCTGGCCTCCACCTCCCCCTACCGGCGGGCCCTGCTGGAGCGGCTGGGCCTGCCCTTCGCCGTGGAGCCGCCGCAGGTGGACGAGACCCCGCGGCGGGGCGAGCCCCCCGAGGCGCTGGTGCGCCGCCTGGCCCTGGCCAAGGCCCGGGCGGTGGCCCGGCGTAGGCCCCAGGCCCTGGTGATCGGCTCCGACCAGGTGGCCGAGCTGGACGGCCGCCCCCTGGGCAAGCCCGGCGGCCGGGAGGCGGCCGTGGCCCAGCTCCTGGCCCTCGCGGGGAGGCGGGTGACCTTCCACACCGGCCTGGCCCTGGTGGGCCCGGGGGGGCGGGAGGTCGCCGAGGTGGTCTGCTGCGCGGTGCGCTTCCGGCCCCTGCGCCGGGAGCAGGTGGAGGCCTACCTGGCGCGGGAGCCGGAGGCCTGCGGCTGCGCCGGGGCCTTCCGCTCCGAGGGGCTGGGCATCGCCCTGGTGGAGGCCTTCGAGGGGGAGGACCCCACCGCCCTGGTGGGCCTGCCCCTCATCCGGCTGGTGGCCCTGCTGGAGGCGGCGGGCCTGCCGGTGCTGGCCTGAGTCCCGGGGCGGCCTCAGCCGGCCTCGGGACGCCAGGCCCAGGCCGCGAGGGCCCGGGCCAGGCCCTCCCCCACGGCGGTGCCGAAGCGGCGCACCAGACGCTCCAGGGGGCTGGGGCGGCGGGTGTAGTCCACCAGCTCCTCGGCCCCCACCACCTCCCGGGCCACCTGGCGGGCATCGGCGAAGCCGTCCACCAGGCCCAGGGCCAGGCCCTGCTCCCCGGTCCAGAACAGGCCGCTGAAGAGGGTGGCCTCGTCGCCCTTGAGGCGCTCGCCCCGCCCCTCCTTCACCGCCTGGATGAAGCGGCGGTGGATGCTCGCCAGCACGGCGCGCACGTGGGCCAGCTCCTCCTCGCGCAGCGGCGAGAAGGGGTCCAGCAGCCCCTTGTGCTCGCCGGCGGTGAGCAGCCGCCGCTCGATGCCCAGCTTGCGCATGGCCTCCACGAAGCCGAAGCCGGCCAGGCCGCTCAGGCGCACCCCGATGGAGCCCACCAGGCTGGTGGGCTGGCAGTAGATGCGGTCGGCCGCCGCGGCCACGTAGTAGGCCCCCGAGGCGGCCACGTCCCCCACCACCGCGTAGAGGGGCCGGTCGGGATGCTCCTCCCGCAGGCGGCGGATGGCCCGGTAGACGGTCTCGGCCTGCACCGCGCTCCCCCCCGGGCTGTCGATCTGGAGGATCACCGCCCTGGCGTGCTCGGCGGCGAAGGCGTCCTCCAGGGAGCGCACCAGGGCGTCGGCGTTGGCGGGCTGGTCCGCCGCCAGCACCCCCTCCAGCTTCACCACCGCCGTGTGGGGCTCGGTGGCCAGGGGCGGCACCACGGCCCCCTCGCGCTGCTGCACCAGGAGCAGCAGCAGGAACAGGTAGGCCAGGACCAGGAAGCGGAACAGCAGGGACCAGCGCCGGGCCCGGCGCTGCTCCCGCAGCCCCTCCTCCAGGAGCCGGGTGAGGG
>WFXX01000089.1 GCA_015490395.1 Gammaproteobacteria bacterium
GGCCCATCCCGCCGGGGCCGCCCAGGCCTCCGGCGGCATCGGGGATGACGATGGAGGAAGCGGCCTCACGCCGCAGCTCCCGCAGCTCCTCCATGGTCCGCTCCACCGCGCGGCGCGCCTCCTCGCCGAAGCGCCGCGCCGCCTCCTCCAGGGAGGCGGCGGGGATCTCGAAGGACAGGGGCAGGGCCCCCACCGGGGTCAGGAGCTGGGCCTGCCCCACGTAGCGCACCGGCCGGCCGGGATCGGGAGAGCCGTCGGGGAGCACCGGGGTCAGGCGCATCAGGGTGCCCGCCCGGCGGTCGGTGAAGACCTCCTCGCGGTAGAGGCCATGGGGGTCCATGGCCAGGTCCAGCTCCTCGGCCGTGCGCCGCTCGCCCGCCTGACGCTCCTGTTCGCTCATCGCTCGCCTCGCTCGCTCATCGGGCAGCCCCCGCAGGCTTCGCCCCGTTTCTCCCCCATCCTAGCAGGATGCGCCCGCCCCAGGGGGATCGCAGCGAGGGGCGTCGCTGGCGTGGCGCTGCAAGAAGGCCAAGATGCGCCGCGCCGCCTCGGGATCCGGGGGCGTGAGACCGGCATCGGCCATATTGGCCTGCATGCGCAGCAGCACCCGGGGCCACTCCGCCGCCCGATGCTGGGCCGGGTCGGGGAGGGCGTGGCAACGGGAGCAGGCCTCCTGGAAGGCCCGCCCCCCGGGGCCGTCCAGATCCGGGAGGCTGGCCGGGTCCAGGGGCCGCTGGGCGTGCCGGGCCAGGTAGGCCTCCAGGGCCGCCCAGGCCTCCCGGGAGGGCATGGCCACCCGGGAGAAGGGCCCGCCGCGCCGCTGCCGGATATGCCGCTCCATGCGCGCCAGCACCGCCCGCCACTCCTCGGGGGTGTGCATGGCGGGCACGGGCAAGTCGTGGCACTGCACGCAGTAGGTGGCCAAGGCCCGGGCCCCCCGGCTGCCCGCCTCCGGCAGGTCCGCCGGGCTCATGTTGCGCGGGATGCGGGCCACGGCCGCCATGCGATCCCGAGCCCGCTCGCCGGCTACCTGGGCCATGCGCTCGCGGACGCGCTCGCCCTGGTAAAGCTCCAGGTAGGCGGTGAGCCCCCCCACCCCCAGGAGGATGGCCAGCACCACCACCACTGCCCGCCGCTCGCCCGCCTTCATCGTCGCCGCCCGAAGCCACCAGCGCCGCAGGCGGTGCCCGCCGCGCACACGACTGCTATTGTAGCCGGAAGGGGCCCCGGCCCCGAGGCACCGCTGCAGGGAGAATCCATGCTGCCGCCACGCCCGCCGCGCATCGTCGCCTTCGTCCTGGCCGGCGGCGAGGGCAAGCGCCTGAGGCCGCTGACCGCCGCCCGCTGCAAGCCCGCCGTCCCCTTCGGGGCCCGCTACCGCCTGGTAGACTTCGTGCTCAGCAACCTGAGCAACTCCCGCATCCGCTCCATCTACCTGCTGGTGCAGTACCGGGCTCAGGCCCTCATCGAGCACATCCGCCGGGCCTGGGTGGTCTCGCCCCTGCTGCCGGACCAGTTCGTCACCGTGGTCCCCCCGGAGATGGCCCCGGGCTGCGAGGCCTTCCAGGGGACGGCGGACGCGGTCTACCAAAGCCTGCGGCTCATCGAGACCCACCGCCCGGACCTGGTGGCGGTCTTCGGAGCCGACCACATCTACCGCATGGACGTGCAGCAGATGGTGGCCTTCCACCTGCAGCGGGAGGCGGACGTGACGGTGGCGGCCCTGCCCGTGCCCCTGGAGCAGGCCCGCGCCTTCGGCATCATCCAGGCCGAGGCCGACGGGCGGGTGCGGGGCTTCCAGGAGAAGCCGGAGCACCCTGAACCCCTTCCGAGCGACCCGGGACGGGCCTTCGCCTCCATGGGCAACTATCTGTTCCGCACCGAGGTGCTGGTGCGGGCCCTGGTGGAGGCCCACGAGCGGGGGGAGACGGACTTCGGGCACCACGTCCTACCCCGCCTGGCCGAGAGCCACCGCCTCTACGCCTACGACTTCGCCACCAACGAGGTGCCAGGGATCAAGCCCTACGAGGAGCGGGCCTATTGGCGGGACGTGGGGACCATCGACGCCTATTTCGAGGCCCACCGGGACGTGCTGGGCGCGGAGCCGGCCTTCGACGCCTTCAACCCCCAGTGGCCCATCTACTCCAGCAACTACCAGGGCCCGGTGGCCAAGATCCTGGGCGGGGAGCTGGAGGACTGCGTTCTGGGGGCGGCCTGCGTGGTGCACCCGGGCAGCTGCATCCGCCGCTCCATCATCCGCCGAGAGGCGGTGATCGAGCCCGGGGCCGAGATCGAGGACTGCATCATCATGGACTACGCCCGCATCGGCCGCGGGGCCCGGCTACGGCGGGTCATCGTGGACCGCCACAACGCCATCGCCCCGGGCGAGCGCATCGGCTTCGACCCCGAGGCCGACGCGCGCCGCTTCACCCGCAGTCCGGGCGGGGTGGTGGTGCTGCCCCGGGGGGACGTGGCCTTCTACGCCCGGGACTCGCGGGCGGCCGGCCCCGGCTACGCCGAGTAGCCGCCGCCCCCCCGCCCAGGCCGTGGCCACCTGGAGGGCGTCCTCCACCTCCTCGGTGCCCGGCACCTACCAGCAGTCGCGCACCGCCAGCGGCCGTTTCTCCTCGCTGGACAGCACGCCGGGCCGCACCACACGGTCCCGGATCCGGACCAGGATACGGCTGGCCTCGGGCGCGGCGTCCCCGAGCAGCTCCATCGGCTCGAGCACGCGGGCCAAGAGATCGTAGCCGGTGAAGGCTCCCCTCCCGGGAAAGCACCTCCTCCCCCTCGTCCCACAGGGCCTGGCGGCCCACGGACTCGGCGGAGGGCCGGATCTGGTCCGGCAGGGGCCAGCGCCCGCTGAGGTGGCGGCGGACCAGCATCGCCACGAGAGGCTTGGCGGCGAGGTCACCCACCGCGCCATCCAGCCACGGTGCCCCTTCCTCCTCCCACAGGCGCAGGGACCAGCGATGGAGGTTGAGCCTCTCATGCGCCTCGGCCGCCGAAGGGCTTAGAGCAGCTCTCACGAGCCCGCTTCCAACCCTGCCGCAAGGCAATGCGGCAGCTAGCCGCACCACAAAGTCCCACGGCGCACCCCCCAAAGAC
>WFXX01000090.1 GCA_015490395.1 Gammaproteobacteria bacterium
GCCCTGCCCGGCCTCCTGCTCCTGCCCTGGGCCTTGCGGGTGCTCCGCCGCCGGCATGCCCGCCCCCGGTGAGCCCCTGTCCGTCCCTCCTTCGCCGGAGACGGGGCTGGTACGGGAAGAGGCCCGGCGGGCGCTGGCCGAGGATCTAGGCGAGGGAGATCTGAGCGCCTCCCTGATCCCGCCGGATCGCCACGCCCGGGCCCAGCTCCTGCTCCGGGAGGAGGCGGTCCTGTGCGGCATCCCCTGGTTTGAGGCCGTCTTCCGGCTCCTGGACCCGCGCGTGCGCCTGCGCTGGCGGCACACCGAGGGCGAGCGGGTGCCGGCCGGCTCGGTGCTCTGCGACCTGGACGGGCCCGCCCGTGCCCTGCTCACCGGCGAGCGCACTGCTCTCAACTTCCTCCAGACCCTCTCCGGCACCGCTACCCTGGCCCGCCGCTACGCCGAGGCGGTGGCGGGCACTGGGGTGGTGGTCCTCGACACCCGCAAGACCCTTCCCGGCCTGCGCCTAGCGCAGAAATATGCCGTGCGCGTGGGGGGCTGTCAGAACCACCGCCTAGGGCTGCACGACGCCATCTTGGTTAAAGAGAACCATCTGCTGGCTACCGGCTCCTTGGAGGCGGCCTGCCGGGAGGCCCTGGCCCTGGGGGCCGAGCTGGGGGTGCCCGTGGAGGTGGAGGTGGAGAACCTGGACCAGCTCCGCCAGGCCCTGGAGGCCGGGGTGCGCCGGGTGCTGCTGGACAACTTCGGCCTAGAGGCCCTGCGGGAGGCGGTGGCCCTGGCCCGCGCCCTACCCGGTGATCCGGTGGAGCTGGAGGCCTCGGGGGGCATCCACCTCGGCAACGTCCGGCAGGTGGCCGAGACAGGGGTGGATTACGTCTCCGTGGGGGCGCTGACCAAGGACGTGCAGGCCGTGGACCTTTCCCTGCGCCTCCTACCGCTCTAGGTCGCGCCTCGCGGGGGCGGATCCCATCCCCAAGTCCTGGAGGAGGCCCCGGGGGCTTGATCGGAAGGGGCAGCGGGCGGTAGGGTTGGGCCCGCCGCGGGGGCCCACGGGCCCCCGCCCCGTTTCCCGGGGGCCGCCGTGCCCCGCAGCGCACCGTGCCCTTGCCCTGCCGGAGCCCGAGCATGCGCACATCCCAGCTTCTGATGCCCACCCTGAGGGAGACCCCCGCCGAGGCGGAGGTGGTCAGCCATCAGCTCCTGCTGCGGGCCGGCATGATCCGGCGCCTGGCCTCGGGCCTCTATACCTGGCTCCCCCTGGGACTGCGGGTGCTGCGCAAGGTGGAGGCCATCGTCCGCGAGGAGATGGACCGAACAGGGGCCCAGGAGCTGCTCATGCCCGCCGTGCAGCCCGCGGAGCTATGGCAGGAGTCCGGGCGCTGGGAGCGGTACGGCCCGGAGCTGCTGCGGCTGAAGGACCGCCACGGCCGCGACTTCTGCTTCGGACCCACCCACGAGGAGGTGATCACGGACCTGGTGCGCCGGGAGATCCGCTCCTACCGTCAGCTCCCGGCGCTCTTCTATCAGATCCAAACTAAGTTCCGGGACGAGATCCGCCCGCGCTTCGGGCTGATGCGGGCCCGGGAGTTCCTGATGAAGGACGCCTACTCCTTCCACTTGGACCAGGCCTGCCTGGAGCGCACCTACCAGGCCATGCGCCGGGCCTACGAACGCATCTTCACCCGCCTCGGCTTGGACTTCCGAGCGGTGCAGGCCGATACGGGAGCCATCGGCGGGCAGCTGTCCCACGAATTCCACGTCCTGGCCGACTCCGGCGAGGACGCCATCGCCTTCTCCAGCGAGAGCGACTACGCGGCCAACGTGGAGCTGGCCGAGGCCCTGCCCCCACCGGGGCCGCGGCCGGCCCCGCGAGAGCCCCTAGCCGAAGTGGAGACCCCGGGCCGGCGCAGCATCGAGCAGGTCTGCGATTACTTGGGCCTGCCCCCCAGCCGCTGCCTCAAGACCTTGGTGGTGAAAGGGGCCGAGGGAGGGCTGGTGGCTTTGGTGCTGCGTGGGGACCACGAGCTCAACGCCCTCAAGGCCGAGCGCCAGCCCGAGGTGGCCGCCCCGTTGGCCTTCGCCTCCGAGGAGGAGATCCGCGAGGCCGTAGGCTGCGGGCCCGGCTCCCTGGGCCCGGTGGGCCTGCGCATGCCGGTGATCGCCGATCATGCCGCGGCCCATGCCACCGACTTCGCCTGCGGGGCCAACCGGGACGGCTTCCACCTCACAGGGGTCAACTGGGGGCGTGACCTGCCGGAGCCCCGCACGGCGGATCTGCGCAACGTGGTAGACGGCGATCCCAGCCCGGACGGACGGGGGGTGCTACGCATCCGCCGGGGCATCGAGGTGGGCCACATCTTCCAGCTGGGCACCAAGTACAGCGAGGCCCTGCATGCCACCTGCCTGGACGAGGGCGGCCGGCAAGTGGTGCTCACCATGGGCTGCTACGGCATCGGGGTCTCCCGGGTGGTGGCCGCGGCCATCGAGCAGCACCACGACGAGCGGGGCATCGTCTGGCCGGAGCCCATCGCCCCCTTCCAGGTGGCCCTGGTCCCCATCCACATGCACAAGTCCGAGCGGCTGCGGGAGGCGGCGGAGGCCCTCTACGGCCGGCTCCGGGAGGCGGGAGTGGAGGTCCTCTTCGACGATCGCAGGGAGCGCCCGGGGGTGATGTTCGCGGACATGGACCTCATCGGCATCCCCCACCGCCTGGTGCTCACCGAGCGGGGCCTGGACGCGGGCACCGTGGAATACAAGGCCCGCCGGGAGGAGGCGGCCCGGGACCTGCCCGTGGAGGAGGCCCTGGGTCTGGTCCAGGCCGCCGCCGCAGCGGCCGACGGGCCCTGCTAAGGCCCCCCAGCGGCGGCCGACACCTCGGGGGGAGAGGCTCTCCAAGGCCTTGCGCACCGTCCATGCAGCAGCGTTCCCCTCTCCTCCTGACAGCCTGCTTGGCAGGGGCGGCCCTCCTGGGCACGCCCCTGCCAGGAGCCGCCGCCCCCCTGGCAGCAGGCTCCCCCGGGGAGGACGACCCGGCCTTGGTGGCCCGGCTGCGCGAGGCGCTCGATGATCTGCACGCCCGAGCGGCCGGCTTCAAGGACCGCTTCGAGGCCCAGGTCTGGCTGACGGACATGGAGCGGCGCCTCGCCCCCTACGTGCCCGATCGCCACGAGCGCCTGGAGCTGCTGCGCCTGACCCACCGGGAAGCCTCCCGCGCGGGCCTGCCGCCAGAGCTGGTGCTGGCGGTGATGGAGGTGGAGAGCCGCTTCGACCGCTGGGCCATCTCCCGGGCGGGGGCCCAGGGCCTGATGCAGGTGATGCCCTTCTGGCTGGAGCGGCTGGGGCGGCCGGAGGAGAGCCTGTTCGATCCACGGGTGAACCTGCGCCTGGGCTGCACCATCCTGCGCCACTACCTGGAGCGCGAGGACGGCGACCTCGTGCGGGCCCTGGCCCGCTATCACGGCTCCTATCCCGCCACGGCCTACGCCGAGCGGGTGCTGGAGGCCCTCTCCCGACGCTGGTACCGCCGCTAGGCCAAGGGCCGCCACGCCCCCTCTCGGGGAGGCGGCACCACAAAACTAGGGGCAGACCCGCAGACCTGTTTAGGCGCCGTCCGAGGGCACAGCCTCAGGCTACGTCAAACTCCCCCACGCCCGGATCTTCCACAGCCGTGCACTGCACGTCCTCCACCCGGGCCGCCGGCGGGCCCTCCCAGAGCCAGGCGCAGAACTCGTCCAGCGCCGGCTCCGGGCCGCAGGCCAACACCTCCACCCGCCCGTCCGGCAGATTGCGGGCATAGCCCCGTAGCCCCAGGGCCCGTGCCCGCTCCCGGGCCGTAGCGCGAAAGAAGACCCCCTGCACCCGGCCCGTCACCCAACACCGCTTGCAGCGCTCCTCCGGCACGCTCATCGCTTCACCCGCTGGAGATCCGCAACCTCGTTCCTGGGAGCCCTCTCCCGATAGGCTAGAACCGCGCCGCCGAGCCTGCACCGCTTACAATAGCCGCTCCGCCCGATCGGGTGGAACGCAGGGCGGGGCCATTCGCAGCAGACGGCTTGGGAGGAAGCATGAGCCAGGGCAACGAGCAAGGGGCGATGAGGCTGGAGCGGGACAGCCTGGGGGAGTACCCGGTCCCGGCCGAGGCCTGGTACGGGATCCAGACCGCGCGGGCGCTAGACAACTTCCCCATCAGCGGCCGCGGCCCCGATCCGGACTTCGTGCGTGCCCACGTGATGGTCAAGCGGGCAGCGGCGGTGGCCAATCGGGAGGCGGGCTGGCTGGAGCCGCGCCTGGCCGAGGCCATCCTAGGCGCCTGCGATCGCATCCTGGCCGGTGAGCTGATGGAGCAGTTCGTGGTGGATCGCTTCCAGGCCGGGGCAGGAACTTCCCACAACATGAACAGCAACGAGGTCATCGCCAACCTGGCCAACGTGGCCCTGGGCGGCCGGAGGGGCGAATACCGCCCGGTGCACCCCAACGACCATGTGAACATGGGCCAGAGCACCAACGATACCATCCCCACCGCCATCCGCCTGGCCTGCCTGGCCAAGCTGCCCCGGCTGTTGGAGGCCCTGGAGGGCATGGCCGCCGCCTTGGAGGCCATCGCCCGGCGGGAGGCCCGCACCGCCAAGAGCGGGCGCACCCACCTGCAGGATGCCGTCCCCACCACCATCGGCCGGGAGTTCGGGGCCTATGCCTGGACCCTGCGACGCATGGCCCGGCGCCTGGAGGCCCTGCGGGAGCCCTTGGGGGAGATCGGTCTCGGGGGCTCGGCGGCAGGCACGGGCCTCAACACCGCCCCCGGCTACAAGGAGCGGGCGGCCGCGGAGCTGGCCCGCCTCACCGGCGAGCCCATCCGTCCGGCCGGGGACTTGGCCGCGCAGATGCAGTCCATGGCGGACCTGCAACGCCTGTCCTCGGCCCTGCGGGACACCGCCCTAGAGGTGGGACGCATCGCCAACGACATCCGCCTCCTGGCCTCGGGGCCCCGTACCGGCTTGGCCGAGATCCGTCTCCCGCCGGTACAGCCCGGCTCCAGCATCATGCCGGGGAAGGTCAACCCGGTGATGTTCGAGATGCTGAACATGGTCTGCCACCAGGTGGTGGGCCAGGACGCCGCCGTGGCCGCCATGACCGCCGCCGGGCAGCTGGAGCTCAACGTGATGATGCCGGCCCTGGGCTCGGCCCTCTTCGACGCCATGGACTGGCTCACGGCAGGGATCCGGGCCGCCACCCGCAAGGGGCTGGCGGAGCTGGAGGTAGATCGGGACCGCTGTCGGCACTACCTGCACGCCAGCGTGGGCCTGGCCACCCTGCTGAACACGGCCATCGGCTATGCGGCGGCGGCGGAGGTGGCCAAGGAGTCCGAGCGCACCGGACGGCCGGTGCGGGAGCTGGTGGCCGAGAAGGGGCTGATGAGCCCGGAGGCCTTCGACGCCCTGGTGGAGCAGGCCGCCTGCGAGGGGACCATCCCCCGTCAGGGGGCGGGCGAGCGGTCCTAGGGCGAGGCCAGCCGGGCCCGCCGGGCCCACTCCCCGATCTGCTCCCGGAGATGGCCGATCTCCTGGCGGGTGAGGGGGTTGCGCCGAGCATCGCGCACCTCCCCGCCCACCGCCTCGGCCAGGCGCCGAGCGGTGGCCACCATCTCGTCAAAGGCGGCCAGGTCCGTCCCCGCCTCCCCCGAAGGCACCATGAACAAGCTCAGCCCTGGGGTGACGAGCCGCTCCAGCTCCTCCGGGTCCAGCCGGCCGGGCTGCACCATGTTGGCCACGCTGAAGCGGGGCGGGTCCCCGGGGCGGTTCGGGTCGTAGCGATGATAGATCCCCAACGGCCCGTGCTCCAGGCCGCAGGCCTCCAAGACCTGGCGCAGCCCGGCACCGCGCAGACGCTGGCCGTCCCGGGCCATCACGTGGAGCACCACCACCTGGCCGTCGTCCTCGACCATGCGGGGCGGGGCCCGCCGGGGCGGAGGCGGCTCAGCAGCGGGCGACACGGCAGCCCGCCCATCCCGGTCCTGCGCGGAGGTGGGCTCCACCGCGGCTTCCTGCCTCCGCTCCCTGCCATCGGAGGCGTGGGGAGCCTGCGCTGGGGGCTCCTCCAAGCCGAGGTTCCCCTGCACCGGCGCCGCCTCCGGCGGAGGTTGGCGCAAGGCCTCCCCCAGGCCACGCAGCTCCTCGGCTACTCGGTCGGGGGGCGGCTCCCCTGCAGGGCGCACCGGCGGGGCGAAGAGGGGATCGGGGGCCTGGGCCTGGGCATCGGCCTCCGCCTCCTCCGCCCGGCGCCGCCTGGCCACCAGGCCCAGCACCACCGCCAGCAGGATCACTCCCAGGCCTGCCGCCACCAGGATCAGGCTGAGACGCTCCATCGCCCTCCCTCCGCGGCCTCAGGAGGCCGCCGCCATGGCCACCGCCTCGTCCAGGTCCACCGCCACCAGCCGGGAGACCCCCGGCTCCTGCATGGTCACCCCCACCAGATGGTCGGCCATCTCCATGGTTTGCTTGTTGTGGGTGACCACCACCAGCTGGACGCGAGAGGACATCTCCCGCAGCAGCTCCCCGAAGCGCCCCACGTTGGCATCGTCCAAGGGGGCGTCCACCTCGTCCAGCATGCAGAAGGGGGCCGGATTGAGCTCGAAGAGGGCGAAGACCAGGGCCACCGCGGTCAGGGCCTTCTCCCCCCCCGAGAGCAGGTGGATGGTGCTGTTGCGCTTGCCGGGTGGTCGGGCCATCACTGCCACCCCCGCCTCCAGCAGGTCATCACCCGTGGTCACCAGGCTGGCCTCGCCGCCGCCGAAGAGGCGGGGGAAGAGACGCCGGAAGCCGGCATCGACCTTCTCGAAGGTCTCCCGGAAGCGCTGGCGGGTCTCCCGGTCGATGCGGCGGATGGCCGCCTCCAGGGTGCTCAGGGCCTCGCTGAGGTCAGCGTGCTGCCCGTCCAGGTATTCCTTGCGCTGCAGGTGCTCTCGGTAGTCCTCAATGGCCGCCAGGTTCACCGCCCCGAGCCGCTGGATGCGCTGGCGCAGCTCCGCCAGCCGCTCCTCCCAGGCTCCCTCCCCGGCCCCGTCGGGCAGCGTTCCCAGCAGGTCCCGGGGCTCGTGGCCCGCCGCCGCCAGCTGCTCCGCCACCCCTTGGAGGCGCACTCGGACCCCCTCCAAGGCGAGGCGAGCCTGCCCCAGAGCCTCCCGGGCCGCGTCCACGGCCCGCTCGGCCTCGGCCCGCTCCCCTTCCAGGTCCCGCAGGGCCTGGGCCGCCCCCTCCAGGCCCTCCCGGGCCTGCCGAAGGCCCTCCTCCGCCGCCTGGCGCTCCGCCAGCAGGGCATCCAGCTCCCGGGCCTGCGCCTCCAGAGGCGCCTCCCCCGAGGCCAGAGCCGCCTCCAGCTCGGCCCGGCGCGCCTCCAAGCCCGCCAGGCGGCGCTCCACCCGCTCCAGCCCCTCTCGGGTGGCGGCGAGCTGGGTGCTCAGGCCCCCCACACGCACCGCCTCGGCGTGCCGGGCCTCCCGACGGGCCACGGCCTCCCGCCGGGCCTCCTCCAGCGCCTGAACCAAGCGCTCCCGCCGGCCCTGGAGCGCCTCCCGGCGCCGGGCATGGGCCTCTCCCTCCTCCAGGAGGGCATCCAGGCGCCGGCGAGCCGCGGCCAAGTCCTCCTCGAGACGTTGCTGCTCCGCGGCTAAAGTCCGCCGCTCCTCCTCCAAGGCCCGGGCCCTGGCCCGGCGCTGCGCCAGGCGCTCCCCCAGCCGCTCCCGATGGGCCCGCAGGTGGGCCCGTCGCTCCTGGAGCTCCCTCAGCTCGGCCCCGGCGCGCTCCCGCCCCTCCTCGGCCTCCCGTGCCGCCTCCAGGGCCGCCTCCAGGGCCCGGGCCAGCTCCGCCGCCCGGGCCTCCAGGCGGCGAGCCCGCTCCTCCAGCTCCTCCAGGACCCTCCGCCTCAGCAGCACGCTGGAAGC
>WFXX01000091.1 GCA_015490395.1 Gammaproteobacteria bacterium
CTCGTGCCCCGGCAGGAGGGGAGAGGCGTGCGCGGTCCTCCCATCCAGGGGAGGGGGGTTGTGGCGGAGGGTTCCGCCGCTCCTGTTACCTATCTCTCCAGACGGGTGTCACCCGTGTGTCCGGTCCAGACAAGCCAATCAGGGTGGAGAGGGTCCAACGACGATCCCGACCCCGGGGCTGCGGCATTGGCCGCCCTTGGCTGCGGATACCGACCAGAGGCGCCTGGGTGCCGTCTGCGGGCACGGGTCTCGCTCTCTCGCGTATCGAGAAAGGGAGGCGCTATGCTGGGGGCTTGCACGCCAGGGAGGGGCGGGCATGGACAAGTTCGAGCGGATCTTCGCGCTGCACAAGCTGCTGCGGTCGGCCAGGCGGCCGGTGCCCCTGGAGCGGATCATGGAGCACCTGGAGTGCTCCCAGGCCACGGCCTATCGCATCATGCGCGAGGCGCGGGACTATCTGGGCGCGCCCATCGTGCGCGAGGGGGCGGGCTTCCTGTACCGCTGCCGGGAGGGCGAGGGGCCCTGGGAGCTGCCGGGGCTGTGGTTCAGCGCCTCGGAGCTGGAGGCCCTGCTGGCGGCGGAGCGGGTGCTGAGCGAGGTGGAGCCGGGCCTCTTGCGGCGGGACATCGCCCCGCTGCTGGCGCGGGTGCGCCAGCTGCTGGCCCGGGCGGGCGGCGGCGGCGGCCTGACCGGGCGGGTGCGCTATGCGCCCATGGGGCGGCGGCCTCCGGATCCGGACCTGTTCCGGCGGGTGGCGGACGCCCTGGCCCGCCGCCGGCGGCTGGCGGTCCGCTACCACGGGCGGGCGCGGGATGCCGAGACCGAGCGCGCCCTCTCGCCCCAGCGGCTGGTCTACTACCGGGACAACTGGTATCTGGATGCCTGGTGCCATCTGCGCCGGGCCCTGCGCACCTTCTCGCTGGAGCGGCTGCGCGAGGCCCGGGTGCTGGAGCGGCCGGCCCGGGAGGTGGCGGAGGAGGTCCTGGACCGCTACTTCGCGCGCTCCTACGGCATCTTCGCCGGGGCGCCCCGCCGCAGGGCGCGACTGCGCTTCTCGGCCGAGCGGGCGCGCTGGGTGGCCGAGGAGCGCTGGCATCCGGAGCAGCGCGGCCGCTTCCTGCCCGACGGGCGCTACGAGCTGGAGATTCCCTACGGGGACCCCCGGGAGCTGGTGATGGACGTGCTCCGCCACGGCCCGGACGTGGAGGTGCTGGGCCCGCCGGCCCTGCGGCGGCTGGTGGCCGAGCGGCTGCAGGCGGCGGCGGCCCTGTACCAGGTGCCGGGGCAGGGGGCGCGGGCCGCGGGTTGAGGAAGGACGGAGCGTGGACGCCAGGGAGCGGGAGCTGCTGCACCGCCTGGCGGCGTGGCTGGAGGAGGGCGCCACCCTGCTGCGGGAGCTGGCCGGCGGGCGCGGGCGGGAGGCCGTGGGGGGCGCGGTGCGGCTCGGCGGGCCGGGGCGAGAGGATGCGGCCTCCGCTGCCCCCGACGGTGAGGGGAGCGGTGCCGAGGACGGATGCTGCGTCCTGCGCCTGCTGGAGGCCCGCGGGGTGCGGGTGCGCCGCACCCTGGAGCTGGAGGAGGGGGACCGGGGGCTGCTCACCCTGGCCGGGCTCATGGGGCGCAAGCTTGCCCACGTGCGGCCGCTCCTGGATCGCATCAAGCGGGCGGTGGCAGGCGGGCGGCGCGTGCAGATGGATCTTTCCCGCTGCAGCCAGGAGACAGTGGCCGACGTCACCCTGGTGGCCGGCCTGGCCCACCGGGCGGGCCTGCTCTACAACTACCAGTACCTCAAGGCGCCCCGCTTCCGGCTCTCTTTCGACGTCACCGCGGCCGAGGCGGTGACCCGCTTCTTCACCGGCCGCTGGCTGGAGCTCTTCGCCGTGCAGGCGCTGCAGCGCGTGGAGGAGGGCCTCGGGGTGCGCCTGCCCTATCTCTGCGGGGCGGAGGTGGAGCTGCCCAACGGCGACCTCTTCGAGCTGGACCTGGTGGCGGCGCTGGGGGGACGCCTGGTGTGGGTGGAGGCCAAGACGGCCCAGGACTACGCGGCCCTGCTGCCCAAGTACCGGCGCATCTCCGAGCTGCTCTGCCCCACGGCCCGGGAGGCCGTCCTGCTCTGGTCCGAGCTGAGCGGGCAGGACCCCATGGCCGCCACCCGGGGCCGGCTGGCCCGGATGACGCCCTGCGCCCCTGGCGAGCTGCAGGCCTATCTGGAGGTCCTGGCCCGGGAGGCCGTGCCCGGGGCAGGCCCGCCCGCGGAGGAGGCGGAGGGCTGAGGTCGTCGCCTTGGGGCTGGGGGGCGTGGTGGCCGGCGTGGACGGCTGCCGGGGCGGCTGGGCGG
>WFXX01000092.1 GCA_015490395.1 Gammaproteobacteria bacterium
GTGCAGGGCCAAGGGGCCGCGCCCGTCGCCGGCGAGGTGCCAGCGGCCGCTGCCCGGCGGGTCCTCCTGCTCCACGGCCAGCAGGCGGTGGCGGACCCGTGCCCGGCCGATGCCCTGCTCCCCGGCCCGGGCCAGGGCATAGATCAGATAGGGCAGGTGCCGGGCGGCCCGGCCCACCACCGTCAGCCCCAGCAGCTGCTCCTCCCCGGCCGGCCGGCTCGGCTCCGGGTCGAAGCGCTCCGGCGGCTCCAGCACGAAGGGGTGGGGCGCGGCGGGGTACTTACGCATGCGCCCGGCCTCCGGCGGCGGCGGGGTCTCGAAGAGGTAGGCGTAGGGGCAGCCGTGGAGGAGCAGGCAGGCGCCACAGGCCTCCAGCCGCGTGATGCAGGCCGCCCACCGCAGGGCATGGCCCAGGGCACCGCGCCAGGCCGAGCCGGTGTAGGCCGGCAGGGCCTCGGTGGCCTCGGCCTCGAAGCGCAGCCGCAGCCGCAGCAGGGGCAGCTCCAGAGGGGATCGTGTCGTCGCCCCGCCACTCATCGCCTCCCTCCTTCCGCAGCACGGGCCGCTCAGTGGCCCGGGGGCCGGAGCTGCATCATGCGGCAAGCGGGAGGTGCCGAAGGCGCACGGCAGGCCTGCGGCAGGAGAGGTTGGCAGAGCGGGCCAAGGAGCAGTGAGGCGCTCAGGCGGGCCACCCGCCCCGGAGACGTCCACGCCCAGTCCCTGGCGCGCGACACCTTCCAAGTTCCGCTCCCCTCCCCGACAGCACCTTTGTAAGGCACCAGCTGCCGGCAGCGCAAGCTGTGTGCAGGGCCCAGGTTACGCACCACCATCCTGGGCATCGGCCCCGGTCACGCACCCCGACCTCACAGGGGGCCTCTGCTGCTTATGTCGCGCAAGGGGGCGGGCTGCGCCCTAGGGGACGGCTGCGGTCCTCGGCCATGCCCGCAAGGTAAAGAAAAAGGCCCGCCCCGCGCCTGCGGGACGGGCCTCCGCCGTGCGGGCCGCCTCAGAAGAGGGTGGAGAGGCCGAAGGACTCGCTCTGCTCCACGCTGCCGTCGCAGCCGTCGTCGAAGCGGGCCTCCACGGTGGGATCCTGGGGATCGCCCCCCGTGAAGCCCACCCGCACGCACCAGCTGCGGGGCTGGAGCTGCTCCAGCACCAGCTCGCCGCTGGTGGGGCCGGCATCGTTCAGGCCCTGCTCGGGCAGGCTCCCCTCTTGGGCGCGGATGACCTGCTCCATGTCCTGGGGCCGGAAGAGGCGGGCCAGCGTCCCGTCGGGCCCAGTGCCCCGGTAGCGGATCCGGTCGTCCCCCTGGTCCGCTGTGCCCTGGGTGTCCCACTCGATCTCGATGTGGCTCACCAGCTGCATGTCCAGGGTCCCGTCCGTCCCGGTACGGGTCAGGTCCAGGCGGGTCCCGTCGGGGGAGTCCATGCTCCAGATGAACCGGGTAGGCGTGCCCGCGGGCTCGGCCCGGAAGGCCAGGTCCACGGGGCCCTGCACCCGGGTGCTGGAGCCGTCGCCGGCGCTGTCGGTGAGGTCCACCTCGGCCCGGGCCCGCAGACCGCTCAGCGGCGCCTGGGGCCCGCCGTCCCCGGCAGGATCCGCGGTCACCGTCACCTGGACGGTGCCGTTGCGCGTCACGCTCCGGCCCCCGATCTCCCTCCCGCAGTCGTTGTAGGTGAGGGTGACCCGGTCGCCAGCGGAGAGCGCGTCGCTCCCGTCAATGTCCTGCGTAGTCACCTGAAGGCTACCTCCCAGCGGGCAGAAGCTCTGCAGGATCTCACTCGGCAGCACGAAGGCGACGTAGAAGTAAGCGAAGAGCTGGTCCAGATCGCTCACCGCCACGCGCACCCGGCCCACGCCACCCACCGCGGCGGCCAGGGAGCCGCGGTAGTCCGGGATGGCGAGGCCGGTGCCCCCCGGCGTGGTGGTCCCGCCCCCGCCGGAGGCCGCCTCCTGGCCGCCCCCGGCGGAGCCGCCACCGTGCAGGCAGCCGCCGAGGAGCAACACCGGCAGGATCCAGGCACCGGCCCGCCACCAGCCGGGCCGGCGGCCCTCCCGCCCACGGCCGGCGGGCTCAGCAGCATGCTCGAAGACGCTCATGGGCTGTTCCCTCCTTCTTGCCTGATGCTGTCGTTGTTCGTGCGGAACGCCTCGGGCGTTCCGGGGGAGCCACCCATTCGAGGTGCCGTTTTTTTGTCGAACATTTTAACCTTGCCCGCCGGTTCCTGCACCGCATCTCACGGACGGCCGTGATCGAATCCCTCGCCCAGATGGGCTTCCTCATCGCCTGTGGGGCGGCATGGCGCCGCTGGAGCCCGGGCGGACCGTCGCCGGAGGCCGTGCGCGCGGCGCTGGGCACGGTGGTCTTTCACCTCTTCCTGCCGGCGCTGGTGCTGGAGGTGCTCTGGGGCGCGCCCCTGGGGGC
>WFXX01000093.1 GCA_015490395.1 Gammaproteobacteria bacterium
AGCCCCCCTGTGTTGGAGCTGGACCTTTGGTATCCCGAGCTGGGCGCAGCCGGGCGTGCCAGGGCGTGCCTGGACACCCTGCGCGCCGCGCTGCAGCAGGCAGGCCTCAGGATCCGGCGCCTCACTCTGCACGCCGCGCCAGCACCCGCCGTCTGGGGCCCCGCCGGGGCCCGCCCCTCCCTGCCCCCCTTGCTAGCGGCGAGGGCATGAGGGAAGTACGGCACGACGGTCGGGTCATCCTGGCCCGGGCCAAGGCCCTCGGCCTGGAGCTGCCCGAGGACCCTCGTCTGGCCGAGGCCCTGGCGCGTGCGCCCGATCCGGGCCGGCTGCCCCCCGCCCTGCTCCAGGCCTTGGCCGCGGTGCTGGCCTGGGCCTGGGAGCCCCCCAGAGCGGTCCCCGAACGCAAGGCTCGGGAAGAGCCTCGGCGAAACAGTGCAATAGGGGACGATTGGTGCTAAATGTTAAAACAATACGCCCCAGGTGCCGATACGGGCTGGCATGGGTTATCATGCAGCGGGACGCAGGTCGCGCCGTCGAGGGCCCGATTCGAACCCAGCCACCACGGAGGGTGCGTGCACGGGGAGCCTCGGCCCGCTCCCATGCAAGGGCCGCACGCTGGCTGTGATGGCAGAACGAAGATGAGCACCTCGCCCGACCTCTCCCCCGATCCCTCTTACGACCCCGCGGCGGCGCCCGCTGGGCTGGGCTTGGACGGCCCCGCCGGATCGGGCGGCCCCCTGCCCGAGAGCTGCATCCACGACCTGGACGCCCTGCGCCGGATGCGCATCCTGGTGGTGGACGACATCCCGGACAACGTGGACCTGCTCAAGGCCATGCTGGCCAAGAGCGGATTCACCAACGTGGTCACCGCGGGCAACGGCCGCGAGGCCCTGGAATGCCTCCAAACCTACGTGGAGAACGGCTCCAGCACCATCGACGCGGTGCTGCTGGACATCATGATGCCGGAGATGGACGGCTTCCAGCTCTGCCGCATCATGCGCGCCCACGACGAGTGGGCGGACATCCCGGTGACCATGATCACGGCCAACGCCAGCTGGCAGGACAAGGTGGCTCGGGCCAGCTACGAGGCGGGGGCCACTGACATCCTGTTCAAGCCCATCCGGCGGGTGGAGCTGCTGCCGCGGGTGATCTCCGCCCTGGCCCTGAAGCGCGAGCGTGACCTGCGCAAGCGCCGGGAGCAGGAGCTGGAGACGGAGCTGGCCGAGCGGCGCATCGTGGAGGCTCGCCTCCAGCACCTGGTCTATCACGACGACCTCACCGGGCTGTGCAATCGCCGCTACCTGGAGCGGCACCTGGAGGAGGCAGTGCGCCGCTGCCGGGAGCAGCGTCGCGACGGGGCCCTGTTCTACATCGACCTGGACCAGTTCAAGGTCATCAACGACACCGAGGGCCACCAGGTGGGTGACCGCTTGCTGGTGGAGGTGGCCAACACGCTCCGGGCCCATATCGGCCCGCGAGGGATCCTGGCCCGGGTGAGCGCCGACGAGTACGCGGTGCTCATGGAGGGGTTGGACGAGGCCCGGGCCCTGGAGACGGCGGAGCAGCTGCGTGCCCTGATGGACGCCTTCACCTTCCGGACGGAGGACCGCACCTATCACATCGGGGCCAGCATCGGGGTGGCCCTGCTGCGCCACGACGAGAGCGCCGAGCCCAGCGAGCTCCTGGCCCGTGCCGACCAGGCCTGCTACGTGGCCAAGACCCACGGGCGCAACATCGTCCACCTCTACAACGACGACGACACCGAGATGCTCACCCTGCGGCGGGCCATCCACTGGGTGCCGCTCATCCGCGACGCCCTGGCCAACGACCGCTTCCGCCTGGTCTTCCAGCCCCTGCTGGACCTGCGCACGGGCCAGGTCACGCGCTGCGAGGCCCTCATCCGCATGGTGGGCGAGGACGGGCGGCTGGTGCCCCCGGCCAGCTTCATCCCCGTGGCCGAGCACATGGGGCTGATCCACGACATCGACCTGTGGGTGGTGAGTCATGCCATCGACGTGCTGGCCTCGCTGCCGCCGGAGCGGGGCGAGGTGGCGCTGAACGTCAACCTCTCCAGCTACGCCTTCCAGGACACGGCCCTGCTGCCGCTGCTGCGGCGGAAGTTGCGCGAGACCGGGGTGGCCGCGCACCGGCTGACCTTCGAGATCACCGAGACGGCAGCGGTGGCCAACTTCGCCCAGACCCGGGAGATGATCCTCAAGCTGCGGGAGCTGGGCTGCCGCTTCGCCCTGGACGACTTCGGCTCCGGCTTCAACACCTTCAGCTACATCAAGGAGCTGCCGGCGGACTTCCTGAAGATCGACGGCGCCTTCGTGACCAACCTGATCAACGACCCCGTGGATCAGACCCTGGTCCGGTCCATGATCAAGATCGCCCGGACCCTGGGCAAGCGCACCATCGCGGAGTTCGTGGAGTCCCAGGAGGCCCTGGAGCTGCTGGCGGCCTTCGGGGTGGACTATGCCCAGGGCTACCACATCGGCCGCCCGGCTGAGACCCTGGAGCAGGCCCTGGCGGGGGCGGCGGCCGCCGAGCCGACGGCCTAAGCGCCGCCGGCCCCTGGCAGCGACGGGCGAAGAGGCAAAGGGGGCAAAGGGAAAGGCTCAGCCGGCCGCGGCGCGCCGCTGGTGGGCGGCACCGCTTCCATGCAGGCGCAGCAGGAGCTCGGCCTCGCCCCGGGACAGGCCGCATTGGGCCACCAGCTCTTCCACCGGGGCCCCCCGGCGGGCCAGCCGCAGGGCGTGCCCGTAGGCCGCCTCACCGGCCTCGCGCAGGTCCATGCGGTCCAGACGCTCCCCTAGCTGCCGGCAACGTCCCTCCAGGGTCTCCAGGTGCCGCACCAGCCCCGCCTGAGCGGCGCACAGGGTGCGGAGCTCCGCCCGCAGGGCCTCCACCTCGCGAGCCAGGGTCTCCGTCCGCCGGGCCTGGCGGCGCGCCCCCCGCCCCAGCAGGGCCAGGGCGACCAGCACCGCCCCCGCGGCCAGGAGCCCCGCGGGGATCCAGGCAGGCAGCACATCCAGGGTCTCGGTCCAGGAGGGGGCGCCGGGCATGGGCGGCTCACACGTACTCGTCGATGCGCCCCTTCCGGTCCCCGGGGCCACGATCGCGGCGCCCTTCACCACCGCCAGGGCGATCACCCTCC
>WFXX01000094.1 GCA_015490395.1 Gammaproteobacteria bacterium
CAGATGTGTATAAGAGACAGGGTGCCATGGTGGCTTGGCTCCTGGGCCTGGAGCCGGGCCCGGCGGCGCTGGTGGGCGGGGCGGTGGCCATGTCCTCCACGGCCCTGGTGGCCCGCCAGCTCGGGGAGCAGATGGAGCTGTCCACCCGGCACGGGCGGGCGGCCCTGGGGGTGCTGCTCTTCCAGGATCTGGCCACCCTGCCTTTCTTGGTCCTGCTGGCCAGCCTGGCAGGCGAGGGCGGCGGGACCGGTGTCTGGGTGAATCTGCTGGTGGCTGCGAGCGTGGGTGCGGCCATGGTGGTGGCCGGCCGCTGGCTGCTCAATCCCCTGGTGCACTGGGTGGCGGGGACGCGCTCCACGGAGCTCTTCATGCTGACGGCCTTGCTGGTGATCATCGGAGCGGCCGCGGTGGCCAACCTGGCGGGGCTTTCCCCCGCCCTAGGCGCCTTCCTAGCGGGCATGGTGCTGGGCGAGACTGAGTTCCGGCACCAGATGGAGGACGACATCCGGCCTTTCCAGGAGGTGCTGGTGGGGCTGTTCTTCGCCACCATCGGCATGGCCGTGGACCCGGCCGTGGTGGCGGGGGCGCCGGGCACGGTGCTGGCCCTCACGGTGGCCCTGGTGCTGGGCAAGCTGGCCCTGGTGGCCGCCCTGGCTCGGCCCTTCACCGACGAGCCTGGCGTCGCCTGGCGCACGGCCTGGTGCCTGGCGCACGGGGGCGAGTTCGGCCTGCTGCTGGTTGCCGGGGGCCTGCAGGCTGGGGTGCTGGCCCCGACTTGGGGACAGCCCCTGCTGGCGGCCCTGGTGCTCAGCATGGCGCTGGCGCCGGTGCTGGTGCGCTACAACGCGGCGCTGGCGCGCTGGCTGGTGCAGCTGCGGCACCGGGAGCGGGTGGTGGACGTGGAAGAGGAGGTGGCCGAGCGCGCCCGGGGGCTGGCGGGGCACGTGATCATTGCTGGCTACGGGCGCATGGGCCAAAACGTGGCCCAGCTGCTGGATGAGGAGGGCGTGCCTTACGTGGCCCTGGATCTGGATCCGGGACGGGTGCGCCAGGCCCACCAGGCTGGGGAGCCGGTCTTCTTCGGCGACGCCCGCCGGGAACGCCTGCTCAAAGCGGCGGGTTTGCAGCGAGCCGCAGCCCTGGCCGTGACCTTCGATCACCCGGAGGCGGCGCACCGCATCGTGCACCTGGTGCGCAGGGAGCGTGAGGACCTGCCGGTGCTGGTGCGGGTGCGCGACGACCGCTACCTGGACCAGCTGCTGGCCGCGGGGGCCACGGAGGTGCTGGCCGTGGAGCTGGAGGCCAGTCTCATCTTGGGCGCCGAGCTGCTGCTGCTCCTGGGCCGGCCTGCCTCCCAGGTCATGAGCCGGGTGGCCGAGATCCGCGCCCAGGAGTACCGCCCCCTGCGCCAGTTCTACCACGGCGCGGACGAGCGGCACGACCTGGAGCGGCCCTACGCCCGGGAGCTGGCCAGCGTGATCTTGGGGCCGGGGAGCTGGGCTCGGGGAAAGCGACTGGACGCCCTTGGGCTGGAGCGGCTGGGGATCTCGGTGGTGGCAGTGCGCCGCGGCGGCATCAAGGTGCCCGGTCCGGCCATGGACACGCGACTGCGCGAGGGCGACGTGCTCATCCTCGCCGGCGAGCCCGAGGCCCTGGAGGAGGCGGTCTCGCGGTTGGCCCATCCCGCCCGCGGACGGGCAGCGGTCTCCTGAGCCCAGTCAACGGGATCGGGTCAGGAGGGCGAAGAGGGTGGGTAGGCGCTCAGGGAGCCGCTCCACCCGGTCCACGATGCTGTAGCGGCCCGCACCAAAGATCCGCTCCACGTACTGGTCGGCCTCGGGGTCCAGCGTGAGGCAGAAGGTTTGGACGCCCTCGCGAGCCAGCTCCTCCACAGCCTTTTTGGTGTCATGGCGCAGGTGCTGCGGATCGCGAACGTCGATGTCCGCAGGCTCACCGTCGCTGATGAGCAACACTAGCTTCTTTTGTTCGGGCCGCGCCCGCAGGTGCCGGCCCGCGTGCCGCAGGGCCGCGCCCATGCGGGTGGAGAGCCCACCGCGCATGCCAGCCAGGCGCGCCTTGGCGTGCTCGTCATAAGGCCGGTCGAAGTCCTTGAAGCGGAAGTACTGCACGTCGTGGCGGCCGTCGGAGGCGAAGCCATGGATGGCGAAGGGATCGCCGATGCGGTCCATGGCCCAGGCCAGCAGCGCCGTGGCGTCCCGGGCTAGCTCGATGACCGGCCGGTCGCTGCCGGGGAGGGTCTCGTTGGTGGACTCGGACAGGTCCAGCAGCACCAGCACGGCCAGATCGCGCACCTGGCGCCGGTGGCGCACGTTGATCCGCGGGTCTGGTGTCTGGCCTGAGCGCAGGTCCACCATGGCAGCCACGGCGGCGTCGAGGTCGATGTCGTCGCCATCCTCTTGGCGGCGCAGGCGCACCACCCCCTGGGGTTGCAGGGCATCGATCAGGTGGCGGATGCGGGTGGCCAGGACTTTGTGGCGCTCCAGGACCCGGTCCACCGCATCGGCCTCCCCGAGGCCCTGGCGCTTCTCCAGCACCGTGACCCAGTCCGGGCGGTAGAGCTGGACCTGGTAATCCCACTCCGGATAGTGAAAGGGCTCCGAGACCGGCGCCACCCCCTCCATCTGGTTATAGGAGATGCCCTCGTCCTCGTAGGGGAAGAGCTCGGTCTGCAGCACCCAGACGTCGGCCTGGTCGGAGGCGGTCTCCACGTCCACCTCGTTGACCATCTCCATCACCGAGACCACCCGGCGCTCGGGGACGCGCTCGAGGAAGACCTGCTCGGCCTCGCCCCAGCCCTCCTCGCCAAAGGCCCAGCCCCAGCGGTTGTCGTCCCGGTAGGGCAGCAGGGCCTGCTCCAGGACGCGCAGCGGTGGCAGGGGACCGGCCTCGGTCAGGCGGCGGTGGAAGGCCACGCCCAGCTCCCGGCTCATGCGGGGCCGGGCGCCCTCACGGGCGTAGGTCTCCCGGAAGGCGGCGGCGGCCTCCCGGGCCCAGGGATCCTCGGGCGCGAAGTCCGGATCCAGCATGGCGCGGGCCGCCTGGCGCAGACGGGCCACCACGGGATCCAGGCCGGCCGCTTCGGCCTCGGCGGCGCGGTGCACGGCCAGCCAGACCTGGCGCAGGCCCGGGAAGCGCTCCAGGGCTCGCTGCTCCACCCGAGCGTCCTCGAAGAGGCCGGCCAGCAGCATCTGGGCCGGGGCCAGCCCTTGCGGGTCCAAGGGCTCGGGGGTGCCTGTGAGGTGGGCCGCGGCGTGGGCCGCGGCCGCCCGGTAGAGGGCCAGGCCGTCCAGGCCGTGGTAGTCGTCGTAGGCGTCGGGGACGTGGATGACCCCGCGCTCGATGTAGGGGCGCAGGCCCTCGCGGGTCTCGTAGTCGCCCGAGGTGGGGCGCAAGAAGAAGTCCCGCCCCCACAGGGCGCGCAGGTATAGGTTGAGACGCCGGTGGGTATCGACGAAGAGCGTTCCCCGGCGCTCCTGCTGCAGCACGGCCCGGCTGTCCTCGGTCTCCAGGGCGAAATAGCGGGCCTGGGCGTCGAGGTCCCGAGCGTAAGCCTGGGCCCCCCACAAGGCCCAACGGCGCAGCCCCCCCAGGGTGAGCTTGCCCAGCAGCTCATCCAGCCGGCTCAGCATGGGCCGCAGGCCCCGCGGGGCCTTGGCCGAGAGCTGGTGCACCAGGTGCAGGTAGCTGCGCAACAGCTCCAGGTCAGCCAGTCGGCGGGCAGCGGTGGGGAGGCTGGCGAAGAGCAGGGCCACCACCTCCCCGCTGACCATGGAGGCGAGCTTCAGGGCCGCCGTCACCGACTCCTTGACGGCCTCTTCCCCTACCTCCTTGGCCACCAGAGGCATGGCCTGCAGGTAGGAGATTACCAGCTCCGGCCCGCGTCCCAGGCGCTGCAGGGCGACCGCCCCCTCCAGGTAGGCCCGCACCCCTGCCGGTGAGAGCACGCGAGCGGCCTCGCGCAGGCACTCGCCAAGGCTGTCCCGGATATGGGGATCGCTCCCGGCGAGCTGCCGTTCCAGCTCCGCCGTTTCCCTCATGGCCCGATCCGCTCCCTGTCTCACCCTGTCTCAGAAGTAGGTGGCCACTGCTGCATCCAAGGCATCGCGCATGTCGGGATCGTCCGTCAGCGGGCGCACCAGGGTCATGGCGCAGGCCTTGCGTGGCTCGATGCCTTTGGCGATGAGCTGGCCGGCATAGACCAGCAGGCGGGTGGAGATGCCTTCGTCCAGCCCGTGCCCCTTGAGATTGCGGGCCCGGTGGGCTACCTGCACCAGCTTGGCGGCGGTCTCCGGGTCCACGCCGCTCTCGTGGGCCACGATCTCGGCCTCCGCCTCGGCCGGCGGGTAGCCGAAGTCCAGGGCCCCGAAGCGCTGCTTGGTGGACTGCTTCAGGTCCTTCATCAGGCTTTGATAGCCCGGGTTATAGGAGATCACCAGCTGGAAGTCCGGGTGCGCTTGGACCAGCTCGCCCTTCTTCTCAAGAGGCAGCACCCGACGATGGTCGGTCAGGGGATGGATGACCACGGTGGTGTCCTGGCGGGCCTCCACCACCTCGTCCAGGTAGCAGATGGCGCCGATGCGGGCGGCTACGGTAAGGGGGCCGTCCTGCCAGCGCGTACCTTGGGCATCCAGCAGGAAGCGACCCACCAAGTCCGAGGCGGTCATGTCCTCGTGGCAGGCCACCGTGACCAGCGGCCGTCTCAGCCGCCAAGCCATGTACTCGACGAAGCGGGACTTGCCACAGCCGGTGGGGCCCTTGAGCATCATGGGCATGCGAGCCGCATAGGCAGCCTCGAACAGGGCCACCTCGTCCCCTACGGGCCTGTAGTAGGGCTCTTCACGAATGAGATGCTGCTCCATCAGGTCACTCATGGTCGTGGCTCCTGGTTCATTCATAAATAACGGGGGCCCGCGGCCTTCTCCCGGCCGGGGCCCCCGGGCAGCCCCGCTCGGGGCTCAGGCGCCCTTGGGGACGCCCCGGAAGATCACCATGGCCGTGCCCTGGGTCTGGCGATAGTTGTCGTAGCCGATCAGGCGCACGTGGTGATCGGGATACTCCTTGTGGCAGGCTTCAGCCTCGGCAAGGATGCGGTCCACGTCGCTCTCGCCGAACATGGGCAGCTTCCACATGTACCAGTAATGGTCCGAGGCGTGCTCGGGCTCCACGTGCTCGATGGCCGGATTCCAGCCCTTGGAGACGATGTATTCCACCTGCTTGCGGATCTCGTCCATGCCCATCTCGGGCAGGTAGGAGAAGGTCTCCAGCTTACGGCTGGCCGGATCCGACAGGCTCGACTTGTAGTCCTGCATCTCGGTGGTCATGGTCTGCATTCCTCTTACGTCTGGTTCGGGAGGTGAGGGGCGCGGTCCGGAGACCGGGCCCTGCTAGCCGGCCCTTACTTGTGGGCCACATCCAGCTTGTCCACCGTCTCGAACTCGAACTTGATCTCCTTCCAGGTCTCCATGGCCATGCGCAGCTCGGGGCTGTGCTTGGCGGCCTCGCGCAGGATGTCACCGCCCTCCTTCTCCAGCTCCCGACCCTCGTTGCGGGCCTTGACGCAGGCCTCCAGGGCGACACGGTTCGCCGCCGCCCCTGCCGCGTTGCCCCAGGGGTGGCCCAGGGTGCCGCCGCCGAACTGGAACACCGCATCGTCCCCAAAGATGGACAGCAGGACGGGCATATGCCAGACGTGGATGCCTCCCGAGGCCACGGCAAAGACGCCGGGCATGTGCCCCCAGTCCTGATCGAAGAAGATGCCTCGGGAGCGGTCCTCCTTGATGTACTTCTCGCGGATCAAGTCGATCCAGCCCAAGGTGGCTTGGCGGTCACCCTCTAGCTTGCCCACCACGGTACCGGTGTGCAGGTGGTCGCCGCCGGACAGGCGCAGCGCCTTGGCCAGCACCCGGAAGTGGATGCCGTGGCGCGGGTGGCGGTCCAGCACGGCGTGCATGGCCCGGTGGATGTGCAGCAGCACCCCGTTGTCCCGGCACCACTGGGCCAGGCCGGTGTTGGCGCAAAAGCCACCGGTCAGGTAGTCGTGCATGATGATGGGCGCGCCGATCTCCTTGGCGTACTCGGCCCGCTTGAACATCTCGTCCGGCGTGGGGGCGGTCACGTTCAGGTAGTGGCCCTTGCGCTCGCCGGTCTCCTGCTCGGCCTTGAGGATGGCCTCCATGACGAAGTCGTAGCGCTCGCGCCAGCGCATGAAGGGCTGGGAGTTGACGTTCTCATCATCCTTGGTGAAGTCGAGCCCTCCGCGCAGGCACTCGTAGACGGCCCGGCCGTAGTTCTTGGCGGACAGCCCCAGCTTGGGCTTGATGGTGCAGCCCAGCAGCGGGCGGCCGTACTTGTTGAGCTTGTCACGCTCGACCTGGATGCCGTGCGGCGGCCCGTTGCAGGTCATCACGTAGGCCAGGGGGAAGCGCACGTCCTCCAGGCGCAGGGCGCGGATGGCCTTGAAGCCGAAGACGTTGCCTACCAGGGAGGTGAAGACGTTCACCACCGACCCCTCCTCGAAGAGGTCGATGGGATAGGCCACGAAGGCATAGAAGCACTCGTCGTCGCCGGGCACGTCCTCGATGCGGTAGGCTCGACCCTTGTAGTAGTCCAGATCGGTCAGCAGGTCCGTCCACACCGTGGTCCAGGTACCGGTGGAGCTCTCAGCGGCCACGGCAGCGGCGGCTTCCTCACGAGGCACGCCCGGCTGGGGCGTGACCTTGAAGCAGGCCAGGATGTCCGTGTCCTTCGGGGTATAGTTGGGGTCCCAGTAGGTCTCGCGATATTCCTTGACCCCTGCCTCGTAGGTCTTCTTGGCCATAGCGATCTTCTCCTCTGCCTTCTTCGCTGATGGGTCGGATGCCTCGTTTCCCCTTGTCACGATCCGCCGGCTGGGCACGCAGCCCTCGGGGATGTGCCGCCCAGTATAGGCAGCTCTTGCATAAACTCAACTCAATGTTTATAATGGATTCTATAAGCATACTTATATGTTGGCGTGCACCTGACCCTCCGCCAGCTAAAGGTCTTTGAGGCAGTCGCCCGGCTGGGGTCGTATACCCGGGCCGCGGCCGAGCTCCATCTGACCCAGCCTGCCGTCTCCATGCAGGTGCGCCAGCTAGAGGAGGCGGTGGGGCTGGAGCTGTTCGAGCGCATCGGGCGTCGCATCTATCTCACGGCAGCAGGGGAGGAGCTCCACCGCTGCGCTCGAGCCGTGGCTCGGGAGCTGGAGGAAGCTGAAGCGGCCCTGCGCGAGCTGAAGGGCATGCAGCGGGGCCGGCTCTCGGTGGCCGTGGCCAGCACCGCCAACTCCTTTGCTACCCGCCTGCTGGGTGCTTTTGGGCAGCGCCATCCGGGCACTACCTTGCGGTTGGACGTGACCAACCGAAAAGGTCTTCTGACTCACTTGGCCGAGAACGATGTGGATCTGGTGATCATGGGCCGACCTCCAGAGGGGTTGGACCTGGAGACCACGCCCTTCATGGAAAACCCGCTGGTGATCATCGCAGCGCCCGGCCATCCCTTGGCCGGGCGCCGGGCCATCCCTCTGGAGGCCCTGCGTGAGGAGACCTTCGTGGTGCGGGAGCAGGGCTCGGGGACGCGCATCGCCATGGAACGGCACTTTGCCGAGCAGGGCATCCGGCTGCGCACCGGCATGGAGATGAGCAGCAACGAGGCCATCAAGCAGGCGGTGCAGGCCGGCCTGGGCTTGGGCATCGTCTCCATCCACACCTTAGAGCTGGAGCTCGAGGCCGGACGCCTCCAGATCCTGGACGTGGAGGGCTTTCCGATCCTTCGCCACTGGTACGTGGTCCACCGTCGTGGCAAGCGGCTCTCACCCCTGGCAGCGGCCTTCAAGGCCTTCGTGCTCAAGGAGGGGGCCCGTTGGGCCTCGCCGCCGCTGGAGGACGGGCTGGCGCCAAGGCCTTGAGAGGTCGCTGCCTGTTGACGGGAAGGCCCCGACTCGCGCTAAAAAGGGGCCCATGCTTTCATCCCGGTGTCCATCCTGCGCTGGGCCGCCGGCGGAGCGGCCCGTGATGGCAGTCTTGTTGGCCTGCCTACTGCTGCTTGCCCTGCTGCCGCCGCCGAGCGGTGCCGCTGGTGCTTGCGAGGCCAGCTCTGCCGCGCTGCAGGAGGAGCAGCAGGCGGTGCATGACGGCCATCGCCTGCGGCCGCTCGACGCCCACCAAGCCCAGATCTGTAGCCTCTGCCCGGGCTGCCAGCAGTGCCAGCCGCTGCCGGCGACCGAAACGGGCGCCGTGACCCCGGTGCCTCCCTGGCCCGTGCAGCTCGCCTCTCGCCGCATGGCGGAGGCGCCGCCGGATCCCGCCTTCCGTCCCCCCCGCGCCTGAGGTAGCACCCGCCTAATGGGTAGCGCCGCCTTGGCAGGCGGTGGGTGTTGCTTTGTGGGCTTCGAGGGAGGAATGGTCATGCGCGATCTGGATCGACCGGGCCCCGACCGGGGTCGACGACGCTTTGTGCAAGGTTTGGCCGCCTTAGGTCTGTTGGCGGGGCTGGGTGGCGCGGCTCCTGCTTGGGCTTGGCCGGCCTACGGGATGGGTCGGGCCCGCCCCCGGCGTGAGGGGGAGGTGGACGTCTTCGAGCTGGAGATCGCCTACCGCGAGCTGGAGCTGGCGGGCCGCCGCGGCCGCGCGGTGACCATCAACGGCACCTTGCCGGGGCCCCTGCTGCGTTGGCAGGAGGGGCGGACGGTGGAGCTGCGAGTGACCAATCGCCTGGACGAGGATACCTCCATCCACTGGCATGGGATTCTCCTGCCGGCGGAGATGGATGGAGTCCCAGGGGTGAGCTTCCCCGGCATCCGCCCGGGCGAGACCTTCGTCTACCGCTTCCCCGTCCGCCAGGCGGGCACCTATTGGTATCACAGCCACTCTGGGCTCCAGGAGCAGCAGGGGCACTATGCCCCCCTCGTCATTGACCCAGCAGGGCCTGAGCCCCATCCCTATGACCGGGAGCATGTGGTGGTCCTCTCCGACTGGACCTTCCACGACCCCCACTGGATCTTCTCCCGCCTGAAGAAGCAGGACGGCTACTTCAACTATCAGCAGCGCACCCTGGGCGATTTCCTTCGCGAGGTGCGGGAGAAGGGCTGGGCGGAGGCTTGGCGGGGGCGGGCCATGTGGGCCCAGATGCGCATGAGCCCACGGGATCTGCTGGACGTGACCGGGGCGGAGTACCTCTACCTGATCAACGGGCGTCCGGCCAGCGACGAGTGGTCCGCCCTGTTCCGGCCTGGCGAGCGGGTACGGCTGCGCCTGATCAACGCTGCAGCCATGACCACCTTCGACGTGCGCATTCCCGGGCTGCGCATGGAGGTGGTGCAGGCCGACGGGCAGGATGTGGCCCCGGTCCAGGTGGACGAGCTCCGCATCGGGGTGGCAGAGACCTACGACGTGATCGTGCGTCCTGAGGATCGGCCCTACACCCTCATGGCGGAGGCCATGGACCGCTCGGGCTTTGTGCGCGCTAGCCTCACGCCTCGGCGGGGCCTGCGCGGGCCCGAGGTGGCCCCGCGCCCCGGCCCCGTGGAGCGCGGCATGGATGCCATGGGCATGGGCGGGCACGCCATGGGGGGGCATGCGATGTACACCATGGCAATGGGCGACATGGCGGGCAGCGAGGCGATGCACGGCCCAATGGGCGGTGGGGCACCCCGGGGCTGGCCCCTGGCCGGCCGACGGGTCTCCCACGGGCCTGACGACCACGGTCCGGGGGCGGCCATGGTGGCCCACCGGCCCCGCTACCGCATGCACGAGCCCGGGGCAGGGCTCCATAGCACGCCGCAGCACCGAGTGCTGGTTTACGACGATCTGCGGGCCTTGGCCCCCTGGCCGGACCGGCGGCCCCCGGAGCGGGAGGTGGAGCTGCATCTGACCGGCAACATGGAACGTTACATGTGGTCCTTCGACGGGCGCGGCTTCACCGAGGTGGACGGTCCTATCCATTTTCGGCATGGCGAGCGGCTGCGCTTGATCCTGGTCAACGACACCATGATGGATCACCCCATCCACCTACATGGGATGTGGATGGAGCTGGAGAACGCTCAGGGAGAGCTGCGCCCACGCAAGCACACCGTGGTGGTCAAGCCGGGGGAGATGCTCTCGGTGCTGATCACCGCAGATGCTCCCGGCGACTGGGCCTTCCACTGCCATCTGCTCTACCACATGAAGGCCGGGATGTTCCGGGTGGTGTCCGTGGGTTGAGGAGGGGTGCAGCGTGAGGACCGAGCAAGCGACTGTGGGGCGAGTGACCAGGAGGCGAGCGGGCATGAGGCGAGCGAGCATGGGGATGGTGGCCGCCGGACTGCTCCTGTCAGGGGCGGCCCAGGCGGTGGGCGTGGGCCCTGGGCACCAGCCGGGCTGGCCCCTGCCGGTAGACGAGCGGGCACGCTACGGCAAGCTCCTGGCCGACCGGCTGGAGCGCTCTGGCGTGGACGAGGCTGCCTGGGTCTGGGACGTGCAGGGCTGGTACGGCACGGACCGCACGCGGGTGTGGATGGAGGCTGAGGGAGAGCAGATCCTGGGCGCAGAGGGCGACCTAGACCGGCTGGACGTGCAGTGGAGCCGTCTGGTGGCCCCCTACTGGGACCTGCAGCTCGGACTCGGCTACCGCCGGAGCTGGGCCGAGGGCGGGCGCGGCCGCTGGGCTGTGGTGGGTGGCTATCAGGGTCTGGCACCCTACTGGTTTGAGGTGGACGCCAAGCTGCGCCTTGAGGAGCAGACGGGCCTGCGCCTCGACCTAGAGGCCGAGCACGACGTGCGCCTGGGCCAGCGGCTCTACCTCCAGCCCCGCCTGGAGACCCGGGTGGCCGCGCGCAGCGCGCCGGAGGCGGGACAGGGGGCCGGACTGAATTATCTGCAGCTGGGGCTGCGGTTGCGTTACGAGTTCAGGCGGGAGCTAGCTCCCTACCTGGGCTGGGTCTGGCGGCGGGCTTACGGGGGTGCGGGCTCGGCCCTGCGGGTCGAGGGGCAGTCAGCTCAGGCCTCGGGCTGGGTGGCGGGCCTTCGGATGTGGTACTGATGCAGTCTGGAGGCGGGAGGTCAAGGAGGGTACGCCAAGATGGATAACGGGCGCTGGGTGGGCTGGGCGGTGCCAGCCCTGGCTCTGGCCCTGGTTGGCTGTGGCTCCGGGGAGCGGGCCTCCCCGGAGCCCAACGCGCCTCAGGGCCGGAGCATCGAGACCTTATCGGGAGCGGCGGTGGTGCGCCGCCACGACCCGGCCCTGGTCGCCCTGGGGGAGCGAGTCTTCCGGGAGCACTGCGCCCGTTGCCACGGCGATCGGGCTCAGGGAGCCCCGGACTGGCGGCGGCAACTACCCGATGGCAGCTTCCCGCCCCCGCCTCTAAACGGCTCGGGGCACGCTTGGCACCACCCCCGGGACTGGCTGGCCGCCCGCATCCGGGACGGGGGCCTCAAGATGCCCGCCTGGCGGGGCAAGCTTAGTGAGGAGGAGATCCAGGCGGTGATCGAGTGGTTCCAGTCCCTGTGGCCGGATCCGGTCTACGCCGCCTGGTACCAAAGCCAGGAGCGGGCCCGGGGCAGGCCCTGAGCGGGGTCTCCCGGCGCCTATAGGTCTTTCAGAGTCCCAAGGCTGACCACGACCGGGGACCACCCGGCCGGAGCAGGCGGTCGCCGCTGTAGAGGTCCACCGTGAAGGTCTCATTGCCCGCGGCGGTGAGGTGAGCGGCAAGCACCGCCCGGATGCCAGTGCCGTTGGTGGCCTGGAGCTGGCCGTTCACCGGCCAGGGCTGGCCCAGGGGGGCTAGGAAGAGCACCAGGGTGCGCAGGTCGGCCCCCCCGAGGAGCGGGTCGTACAGGGTGCCCCGCTGCAGGCGCAGGGCCGCGTCGCTGGGGTCGGCGGTGGCCTCCACCAGGAAGTCCTTGATCCACACCACCTCCCCCGTAGCCTCCCGGCGCTGGAAGAGGTTGCCCTCCACGGCCGCGGGGGCCCCTGGACGCACGGTGAGCGTGCCCTGGAGGGCGTAGCTCGCCGCCAGGGTGCTCATCCGCACGCCTTCGATCTGCAGGCTGAGCAAGGTGTAAAAGGGTGTGGCGTCCGGCGGGCTGGCCAAGGTGCCCGTGAGCCGGGCGGTGCCGGCGAGGATGCGCCCCAGCACGCAGTAGCCTTCCCAGGTCACCGTGCCTGAGAGGGTGCCGGCCAGGAGGTCTAGTCGGTAGCGGACTACCGCCCGCCCGGGCACGGCACAGCTGCCCGTGGCTTGCACCTCCACTTGGGCGGGGTCCACCAGCGCGGGAGAGGGCAGGCTCCGGTGGAAGGCAGCTAGGGCGTAGTGAAGGGCCATCGCGGCGTAGCCCTGGGTGAGGAGCGCGGTGGCGGCCGCCGGATCCTCCAGGTCGGCCGCCGCTTGGCTGCCGGTGTAGAAGGGGCCGCTTGTTGCCTGGGTGCCCCCGTGGCCGCAGCCGCTAAGGAGCAGGGGCAGGAGCAGGCACAGAAAGGCGGTTCGGCTGCGGTGCACGTCGAATCTGGGGCAAAGGCTCAGCGGGGTCCTCGTTCCGGATTCCGGAACGCTCCTTCCCAGCGCCCGCCCTTCAATTATCCCCGCTTCCACCCGCACAATGGAAATCCAGTCCGCGGGGAAGGGTGTGATGCTTCAGGGCCTTCTGGAGGATCCGGGCTTCCAGGCAGGAGGGGCGCCCTTCGCCGCGGCTCTGCTGGTGGCCCTGATGCTGAGGCGCTGGGGCGCGGTGGGCAGCTCCCTGGCCTTGCTGGGGGGCTGGGCGTTGGCGGTGGAGCTGGCCGTGGGCTGGCGCCTGCTGCCGCTGAGTGCCAGCCGCAAGCTGCTCCTGCTGGCCCTGGCGGCGGTGGCCATAGGCTGGCTGTTGGAGCGGCGCCCGGCCCTGTTGCGGCCGCTCCCCGTGGTAGCCCTGGCCCTGCTTCTGGGGGCGGGCTCGGCGCTGTGGCTGCTCTGGCCGCTCCTGGCCCGGGGCGTCCTGGAGCTCGGGGCAGCAGCCGCGGCGGCGGCCTGGATCGCTTGGCTCGTGGGCGCGCTGCTGGTCCTGGGGGCGCGGGAGCCGGTGGTGGGCCTGACGGCCCTGGCAGGCGTGGCCGGGGGCGTGGGCGGAGCGGCCCTGCTGGGG
>WFXX01000095.1 GCA_015490395.1 Gammaproteobacteria bacterium
AGCCAGGGTCGCGTGGAGGCCTCCGACGCGCGCGGGGCGGCTGCGGCCCTGGCCGAGGCCCTGGCCGAGGCCCTGGCCCGGCGCTATGCCTTGGTGCTGAGCCCGGGGGAGCAGGACCGGGCCTTGGTGCGGGTGGAGGGAGTTCACCACTTGGACGCCTACGCCCGGGTCTTGCGCTACCTGGAATCCCTGGAGCCGGTGGCGGCGGTCCGCCTGCAGCGAGTGGATGGCGAGGGCCTGACCCTGGAGCTGCGCTTGCGCAGCGATCGCCAGGGCCTGCGCCAGGTCCTGGCCCTGGGGGAGGTGCTGGAACCGCTGCCGGAAGGGGCGGAGAAGGCGGCGGGCGGCCCCGCCCTGCGCTACCGCCTCCGTCCGGCGCCCTGAGCCTGCCCGCAAGGGGCACGCCATGGAGCTGCGCTTGCTGCCCAACCTGCTCACCCTGACGCGCATCGCGCTCACGGTGCCGGTGCTCTGGCTCCTGACGCGCCAAGAGTTCGGCTGGGCCCTGGTGCTGTTCGCCGTGGCGGGGGTCACCGACGCCCTGGACGGCTTCCTGGCCAAGCGCTTCGGATGGGAGTCCCGGCTGGGGGCGGTGCTGGACCCCTTGGCGGACAAGTTTCTGCTGGTGGGCACCTATCTGGTGCTGGGCCTGCAGGGCTGGCTGCCGCTCTGGCTGGTGGGCCTGGTGGTGCTGCGGGACGTGGTGGTCCTGGTTGGGGCCGGAGCCTACTACGTGGTGGTGGGGCCCTACCGCATGGCTCCCAGCTCGGCCTCCAAGCTCAATACCTTCGTCCAGATCCTTCTGGCCCTGACCGTGGTGCTGGCCCTGGCGGGCCTGCCTCTGCCCGGGGGGTTGCTGGAAGGGCTGATCTCGGTGGTGGCTGGCACCACCCTCTGGAGCGGCGTGGACTATGTCTGGACCTGGAGCCGCAAGGCCCTGCGGGCGCGGCGCGAGCGCAGGGGCACGGTCCGGTGAGGGCGGGCGGTCCCCGCCAACTCTCGCTGCCCCTCGGCCCTGCGGAGGAGCGGGGCTTCGCGAGCTACGTCCCCGGCCCGAACGCCGAGGCCGTGGCCCTTTTGCGGGCCTTGGCTCGGGGCGAAGCGACGGCACCTGTCATCCACCTCTGGGGGCCGCCGGGTGTAGGTAAGACCCATCTGCTCCATGCCCTGTGTGCCGAGACCACCCGCGACGCGGGGCTGCCCTGCGCCTATCTGCCGCTGGACCAGCACGAGCTGAGCCCTCGAGCCCTGGAAGGCTTGGAGCAGCTGGGGCTGGTGTGCCTGGATGCCCTGGAGGCGGTGGCGGGGGAGCCCCTCTGGGAGGAGGCCCTCTTCCACCTCTGCAACCGCCTTCGGGAGGCGGGCGTGCCCCTGGTCTCCGCGGCCCGTGCGGCCCCGGCGGGCCTGGGGCTGGCCCTGCCGGACCTGCGCTCGCGCCTGGCCTGGGGTCAAGTCCTGCACCTGCGGCCGCTGGGGGACGGGGACTTGGAGCGGCTGCTCCGGGAGGCGGCCCGCCGCCGCGGCCTGCAGCTGGGGGAGGAGGCGGCCTGTTTCCTCTTGCGGCGATGCCCCCGGGAGCCAGCGCGGCTGCTGGCCCTGCTGGAGCAGCTGGAGCGCTTGGCCCTGGCCGAGGGCCGGCGTCTCACCGTGCCTTTCCTCGTGCGGGTCTGGCAGGGTGCCCTGGAGGCGGCCGAGACGCTGCAGGGGCAGGAAGGGGGGGCCTAGGAAGGGGAGCCTGGCCCGGCGCCCCGCGCCAGGGCCAGGGCTACTGTGGCCAGGCGCCGGCCCAGGGCCTGGCAGAGGCGCCGCTCCTCCTCGGTCAGGGGCTGCTTGCCGTCTTCGCCGGCCACATGGCTGGCCCCATAGGGTGTGCCCCCGCTGCGGGTGGCCAGGAGCTCGGGTTCACTGTAGGGCAGGCCCAGCAGCAGCATGCCGTGGTGCAGCAGAGGCAGCATCATGCTGAGGAGGGTGCTCTCCTGTCCCCCGTGCAGGCTGGCCGAGGCGGTGAACACCGCCGCTGGCTTTCCTGCCAAGGCCCCCTCCATCCAGAGCTCCCCCGTCCCGTCCAGGAAATGCTTCAGGGGCGCTGCCATGTTCCCGAAGCGGGTGGGGCTGCCCAGGGCCAGGGCCGCGCAGCGGCGCAGGTCCTCCAGGGTGGCGTAGGGGGGACCCTCGGCGGGGACCGAATCCTCCACCGCCTCGCACACTGGTGAGACTGCGGGCACCGTGCGCACACAGGCCTGCATGGGGGGCACCTCCTCCACGCCCCGGGCCACCTGGCGGGCCATCTCGGCCACGTGGCCAGTACGACTGTAGTAAAGCACCAGCACCTCGGGCATCGCTTTCCCCTCCGCGCGCTGCTGCCCAGGGGGCATTCTACGGTGGGCGAGACCTTCCTTGACAGTCTAAAAAGGGGGGTGTTAGCTTTGGTGGCAACCTATTGAAAAAAACGCCACTTTCCGGGCTCGAGGCCCTGCCGGGGGCCAGCAGGGAAGGCCAGCCGCATGACCCATCATCCATCCCACCGGCGCGTGCTGCCGCGGTGGCTCGCCGGCGCTGCTGCCTTGCTGCTCACAGCCTGCGCCTCGGTGCCCACCCAGGAGATGAGCGACGCCCGCCAGGCGCTGCGGGCGGCCCGAGACGCCGGCGCGGCGGTGCATACCCCTCGCCTGCTGGAGAGGGCCGAGCGCTTCCTCCGGCGGGCCGAGGACGACCTGGCCGCCCGCTCCTACCGCATGGCCCGGGAGGACGCCCTGGCGGCTAAGGACGCCGCCCTGGCCGCGCGCAACGCCGCCCTGGCCCTGGCCCGGGCCAAGGCGGCCTTGGCGGCCGCCGAGCAGCTGGGGGCCGTCTCCGAAGAGGCCCGAGACCTGCTAGCCCGGGCGGAGGCGGCCGCTGCAGCGGGAGAGCCCCGGCGAGCCCAGGCCCTGGCAGAGCAGGCCAAGCTGCGGGCCGAGGAGGACGTGCGCCGGGCCCAAGAGGCTCGCCGAGAGGCCGAGGAGCGGCGCCGGCGGCAGGAGGCCGAGGCCCGAGAGCTGCTGGAGCGGCTGCGACTGCGGCAGGAGGAGATGAGTCCGGCGCAACGCCGACGCTTGGTGCAGGCCGAGGCGACCCTGGGCCTGGGCCAGGTGGGGCGGGCCAGGGAGCTGCTGTCGGCCCTGGCTGGGGAGCTTGGCCCGTCCGCCCCGCCCCGCCAACGGGCGGCGGAGGTGCTGCCGGAGGCCGTGCCGAGCCAGGAGCTGACGGCAGGGGGGGCTGTGTCGGCGAACGGGGAGCCTGCGGCCCACGCGGAGACTGCGCCGGCGGGGGAGCGGACGGCGTCCCCGGAGACGACAGAGGAAGAGGTCGCCTCCGAGAGGGCCGGCGACGAGGGACTGGCTGCCGCGCAAGTGGCCGTGGACCGCTACCGGGTCCGTCCGGGCGAGAGCCTCTGGGTGATCGCGGCCCGGCCGGAGGTCTACGGCGACGCCCGCCGTTGGCCGCTGCTGTTCAAGGCCAACCGAGAGCGCATCCGCGACGCCGACCTCATCCATCCCGGCCTGGAGCTGGAGGTGGACCGGGACGCCAGTCCGGAGGAGGTGGCTGCGGCCCTGCTCTTCGAGCGGCTTCGGGAGGGGTGGCGGCTGGGGGTGGTGGAGCCCATCGACCGGGCCTATCTCCGTGGCGAGTTCCTTGAGCGGGTGCGACGCTCGGGCGGCCGTATCCTGCGCGAGCGGCCGGTGAGCGTCTCGGTGGGCCGGAGGGCGATGCCATGAGCGGACCCCACAGTGGGGAGGAGAGGCGCCGGCGCCTGGAGCGGCTCTTCGAGGGCTTCCTGTGGTCCAGCCGCCTGGTGGTAATGTTCGCCGTGGTGGCCAGCTTGGCGGCCAGCTTCGCCATGTTCTACCTCGCCACCGCCGACACCTGGTACATGGTCAGCCACCTGCTGCACTACGCCTCCCCGGAGCTGGATGCCGAGCAGCGGTCGGTGCTGCGCTCGCAGACCATCACCCACGTGGTGGAGATCGTGGACGGCTTCCTGCTGGCCACGGTGATGCTCATCTTCTCCTTGGGGCTCTACGAGCTGTTCATCAGCAAGATCGACCAGGCCGAGCACGACCGCACCTCCTCCAAGGTGCTGCTTATCCGCAACCTGGACGACCTCAAGGCGCGCTTGGCCAAGGTGGTGCTGATGATCCTCATCGTGAAGTACTTCGAGCACGCCCTGAAGATGCACTTCGAGGGCTCCCTGCAGCTTCTCTATCTGGCGGTGGGCATCGCCCTCATCGCCCTGGCCCTGTACCTGTCCCACGCCACCGAGCGCCGCTCGACTGGGCAGGGCAGCTGATCTCTCAGATGCGGCGGGGGCGGCTCCGCTCGTCCTCCTCCAGGGCCAGCAGGGCCGCGTTACCGCCCAAGGCAGCGGTGTTCTCGGTGAGGGTGCGCTCTACGGTGAAGGGTCGTAGATAGTCCGGCCCGCCGGCCTTGGGACCGGTGCCGGAGAGGCCCTCGCCGCCGAAGGGCTGCACACCGATGACCGCCCCGATCATGTCCCGGTTGACGTAGAGGTTGCCTGCCCGGGCCAGCCGGCGGACCCGCTCCACGGTCTCCTCCACCCGGCTGTGCACCCCCAGGGTGAGGCCGTAGCCTGTGGCGTTGATGGCCTCCACCACCCGCTCCAGGCCCCGGGCCGGATAGCGCACCACGTGGAGCACGGGGCCGAAGACCTCTCGCCGCAGCGGCCCCAGGGAGGGTAGCTCCACCAGGGCGGGCCCGAGATAGGTCCCGAAGGGCTGGAGGGCGGGGGGCACGGGCACCTGGTAGAGCAGGCGCCCCGGTCCGGTCACTGCACGCAGGTGCCGCTCCACCGCCTCCGCGGCGTGCCGGTCGATGAGGGGGCCGACGTCGGTGGCCAGCTCCTGGGGCGGACCCAGGCGCAGCTCCGCCATGGCGCCGGCGAGCAGGTCCAGGAGCCGCGGCGCGCTCTCCTCCTGCAGGAACAGCACCCGCAGCGCCGAGCAGCGCTGGCCGGCGCTGTTGAAGGCCGAGCGCAGGGCATCCTGCGCCACCTGCTCGGCCAGGGCCGAGCTGTCCACGATCATGGCGTTGAGGCCCCCCGTCTCGGCCACCAGCGGCGCCCAGGGCCCCTCCCGTTCGGCCAGGGCCCGGGCCAGCCGGCGGCCGGTCTCCGTCGAGCCGGTGAAGGCCACGCCCGCCACCCGCGGATCCCGGGCCAGACGCTCGCCCAGGCGGGCCCCGGACCCGGGGAGGAAGTGCAGCGTCTCGGGGGGGACCCCCGCCCGATGGAGCAGGACTACCACCCGGTGAGCGGTGAGGGGGGTGGCCGAGGCCGGCTTGGCCAGCACGGCGTTGCCGGCCACCAGGGCCGCGGCCACTTGGGCGGTGAAGATGGCCACGGGGAAGTTCCAGGGGCTGATGCACAGGAAGACCCCGCGGCCCCGCCGCCAGAGCCGGTTACGCTCGCCGGTGGGCCCGGGCAGCTCCAGAGGCTCGGCCAGCTCCCGGCGCGCCAGGTGGGCGTAGTAGCGGCAGGCGTCGGCGGCCTCGCGCACCTCGGCCACGGCGTCCGGGACGGTGCGCCCTCCCTCCAGGACGCAGAGGGCGGCCAGGGCCGCGCGGTCGGCCTCCAGCAGCTCCGCCGCCCGCTCCAGCACCCGAGCCCGTTCCTGCGCCGGCACCGCCTCCCAGGCGGGGGCGGCGTGCGTCGCGGCGGCCAGGGCCCGCTCGGCCTCGGCCTCCCCGGCCTCCACCACGGTCCCCACGACCAGGCCCGGGTCGCCCGGTGCCCGGACGGGACGCTCGGGCCCCTCCAGGGCCTCGCCGCAGACCAGGGGCTTGGCCCGGAAGGCCTCCCCCGCCATGGCCCGCTCCATGGCCTCGGCCAGCTCCCGGACGGCGCCGGGCGAGCCCCAGTTCAGCCCGGCGCTGTTGCGCCAGGCCCCGTAGAGGGCCGCAGGCAGGGGGATGCGGGGATGGGGCGCGGCCCGCGCGGCCAGCACCGGCTCCAGGGGATCGGCCACCAGGGTCTCCACCGGCGTGGCCTCGTCCTCCAGGCGGTGCACGAAGGAGGTGTTGGCCCCGTTCTCCAGCAAGCGGCGCACCAGGTAGGGGAGCAGCTCCTCGTGGCCGCCCACCGGGGCGTAGACCCGGCAGGCCACGCCGTGCCGGGCCATCAGCTCCCGATGCAGGGCCTCGCCCATGCCGTGCAGGCGCTGCAGCTCCAGCCCCTCCGGCCCCACCCCGGCCTTGCGGGCCAGGGCCAGCACGGCCACGGCGGTGTGGGCGTTGTGGGTGGCGAACTGCGGGAAGAAGGCCTCCGGGTCCTCCAGCAGGCGCCAGGCGCAGGCCAGATAGGCCACGTCCGTGTGCCTCTTGCGGGTGTAGACCGGATAGCCTTCCAGGCCCGCCTGCTGGGCGCGCTTGATCTCCATGTCCCAGTAGGCGCCTTTGACCAGGCGCACGGGGATGCGGCGGCGGTGCCTGCGGGCCAAGGCGGCCAGCCAGGCCAGCACCTCCGGAGCCCGCTTCTGGTAGGCTTGCACCGCTAGGCCCAACCCCTCCCAGCCGGCTAGCTCGCCGCTGGCGTAGGCCAGCTCGAAGGCATCCAGCATCGCCTCCAGGCGGTCGGCCTCCTCGGCGTCCACGGTCAGGCTTACCCCGGCATCGCGGGCCGCCACCGCCAGCTCCAGCAGGCGCGGGCCCAGCTCGTGACGCAAGCGCTCCCGCTGCAGGGGCTCGAGACGCGGGTGCAGCGCCGAGAGCTTCACCGAGATCCCCGGTCCCTCCATGAAAGAGGAGCCCACTGGCTGCCGCTCGCGCAGGGCCTCGATGGCCTCCCGGTAGGCTTGCAGGTAGCGTCGGGCCTTTGCCTCGGTCACCGCCGCCTCCCCCAGGCGGTCGAAGGACCAACGCCAAAGCGGATCCCCGGCGGCCCGCTCCAGGGCCTCCGCCATGTCCCGGCCCAGCACGAACTGCCGGCCCAGGATGCGCATGGCGTGCCGCAGGGCCAGCCGAAGCACCGGCTCGCCCAAGCGGGCCGCCAGCCGCGCCAGCTGCGCCCCCAGCTCGCGGCCCGTCTCCCGCTCCCCCTCCTGCTCGAGGCGCACCAGACGGCCGGTGAGCATCAGCCCCCAGGTCCCGGCGTTGACCAGCAGGGAAGCGCTGTGGCCCAGGTGCCGGTCCCACTGGCCCTTGGCAAGCTTGTCCCGGATGAGGCGGTCAGCGGTCGCGGCGTCAGGGATGCGCAGCAGGGCCTCGGCGAGGCAGAGCAGCACCACGCCCTCCTGGGAGGAGAGGTCGTACTCGGCTAGAAAGGCTTGCAGCGGTGGCCGCTCCGCTGCCCGCACCGCCTCCACCAGGGAGCGGGCCTCCTCCTGCACCCGGGCCCGCTCCCGCGCGTCCAGCGGCACCGAGGCTGCCAGCTCCCGCACCCGCTCGGCCTCGGGGGCCAGATAGGCCCGGTCCACCGCCTGCCGCAGCGGGTCCTCCGGGCAGGGAGGGGCCCGGAAACCGCCGGGGCTCCTCGCCGCCATGGCCGCACCTCCGTTCCTGGGGCTCCCGGCTCGTGTTATAGCCTAGAAAGTGATGCCCAGCCCGCGGCATGCCCGCATTGCGACGGGGCCAGGCCTTCGCTAACATAGCCACTTCACCTTCTTTTGGTGCCCTGCCTTTTCCTGCCCGGCGGGGCGCGCTGCACCCCGGAGAGGTGACCGAGCGGTCGAAGGTGCACGCCTGGAAAGTGTGTGTACCCCCAAAAGGGGTACCGAGGGTTCGAATCCCTCCCTCTCCGCCATAGCAAACGGAGGGCGAGCCCCCGTGCCGAGACCTGCGGCCCTGCTGGCCGCGGGCATGGGGCGCCCCGAGGCATGGCACGGCCCACGTGGCGGGCCGGCGCAGCAGCCGATTGCGCTATTGCCAGCTGCCTTGACCGCGGTCCGTCGATGCTCGGCGTCGGGAGGGCGCGAGCAGCGCGATGCTATCGCCGTCCTGGCCCGTCTTGATGGCACGTCTTTTCGCGACCCCTGCCCTGTGGCCGCTCACCAGCTGCCGCTGAAGCCCGCTATGACGACCCGGCCGAACATGGGCCTGCCGTCAAAGGTCTCGTAGCGCTCGTCCAGCAAGTTGCTGGCGCGCACGAAGAGCACCGTAGCCTGGCTGAGCCGGAAGCGGGCCGCGAGGTCCAGCACAAGCCACCGGTCCAGGACGGTCGGTCCGCCACCCATCGCCTGCACCCCCGTGGCCTTGCCTCCGTAACGCGCGGCCGCATCGAGCGTGATCCGCGCCCTGGCATGCTGCAGGACGACGTTCGCCAGCACGCGTGGCCCGGAGAAGCGCACCGGCTGACCTCCATCGCGTAGCACCCGATTGAGCGTGTAGTTGGCGAAGGCTGACCAGCGTGGTGTCAGGGAGAGCTCCATGGTGGCCTCGATGCCGCGTGAAAGCACGCCGTCCGGCTGCGGCCGGAAGCCGGAGAGACCCGTCGCGTCCCGAACGAACCGCGCCTCGTTCCTGAGGCGCAGATCGAAGGCACTCAACCGTAGTCTCGCAGCCTGGGCCATGCGCCAGCTCCCGCCCACCTCGGTGGCCGTAAGGCTCTCGCCCGTCACCGCCTCGCCAGGATACCAATATCCGACCAGCGACAAGGCAGGCCAGCGGGTGGCGCGACCCCGCAGGGCATACACCTCGATCGGTTCGGCCGGACGCCATCGTACGCCCGCCGTATAGTTCCACCGAGGCGCGGCCCTGGATAGCGCGTCTCGGCGCCATCCGAGGTCGATGGTGAGGCCGTGGCCTAGGATGGCCGAGTACTCGGCGAAGAGGCCTTGGCTTCTGATCCGGGTCAACGGTAGTGGGCTGCCCAGCCGCTCCGTGGCGTAGCGCTCCGTGATCTCACCCCCGAAGGACCATCGCTGTCGGGACGAGGCCTGCCAGGTCCAGCTGAAGCGGCCACCCTGCTTGTAGCGCTCCTGGTCCCGGAAGGAGGGATGCATCCGGAGATTGAGCTGATACCGCTCGTTGCTGCGGAAGAGATTCCATGCTAGCTCGGAGCGATGCGTTGGCCTCATCCAGCCGCTAAGGTTGAACGCCGCCAACGTACGGTCTCGTCCCTCCTTCGAGCCACGGAAGATGGTATCGGAGAAAAACTTCCTGCTCTCGATGTACTGGCCATAGAGCGCAAGGCCACCTCGTTCCCCCGCATAGATCAGCTGGGCTGCCGGCTTGATCCGGCGATAGGAACGGTCGCCGTAGGTTTGGTTCTCCCTGGGCGGCGTGCGCTGTACGCCGCTCAGATTGTCCGTGCTCAAGTAATCGAGGCTGCCCAGCCAGGCTAGTTTCCCGGACCCTCCCCGGCTGGCCACTGATCCCATGACGGTTTGCCGGCTGCCATAGGCGGCGCCCGCCTCGGTGGACCGCTCCTTCACGCTTCTCCGGGTCCTGACCTCGATGACCGAATGGTAGCCACCGAAGCGCGCCGGCACAGGCGGCTTGTAGACGACGATGCGCTCGATGAGCTCGATGGGTGGCAGGTGTTCGAACTCGTTGGCCTCGATGGCCGCGTCGTTGAGAGGCATGCCGTCGATGAGCACCAGCACGTTGCGCGAGCTGTCCCTCGGCAGGCCTCGGATCAGCACCCAGTCTTCGGCGCCGACGTCGCTGGAGCTCTTGACGGTGATGCCAGCCCGGCGGTTGAGGGCGGCGAGCACATCGAACAGGTCATAGCCGTACAGGCCTCTTTCCAGCTCCTGCCGCGAGATGACCTCGGTGTTCGCAGGGAGCCCGAGCGCCAGGGCAGCGCCAGGGAAGCAGGCTAGAGAGAGGATGATGCCGAGGCGTGCGCCTAGGCTGCTGCGGATACCGGTGCAAAGGTGATCGGGCGGATGGTTCATGGCTGTCCTCCTGCTTGCACGATGAGCGCCTCGCTCGCGAGGACCGGGAACAGGCAGCGGTGAGCCGCTTTGGTCCAAGCACCACGCCTTTAATGCTAATACTAAAGTAGATGATAATCAATATCGTTTGCATATGTAACCGGTGCCCGCGGACGGAGCGCGAGGAAGAGCAAGGCGACACAGGTACGTCGGGCGTGGGCGGCCAAGGCAACGCAGGCCCGGGGGCTGGACGGTCCTGCCGGTGATGGAACCTGGCTTCCAGGCTCAGCCAACGGCGGCCTGGGCCGTGGGGATGGACCCGGACACGGGCCGAGGCGCTCCACCGGAGCCTACCGGACGGAGCCGTCCTTCCGCTGCCTGCTGCGCTCGCCCAAACGATGCGCTCCCACAGCTCCAGTCGTGGCGCAAACAGGCGGGCCGGTCAACGTGGCTCCCCTCC
>WFXX01000096.1 GCA_015490395.1 Gammaproteobacteria bacterium
GCGGCTGCACCTTCAGAGCCCGTTCCCCCGAGAAGGTAGGGGGATCCAGGAGCAGGGTGTATTCCTTGATCAAGCGCCCCCCCCGCCAGTCCAGACGGAGGAGGAAATCCAGGAAGGGCTCACGGACGGGCTCGGCCGTGGTGACGCGAATGAAGGGGCTCCCCCGGCGGGGCCGGACCAGCTCGAAGCGCAGCCGGTAGACCACGGGGAAAGGCTCCACCCCGGCCCGCTCGAAGGCCTCCGGGGGGGCGAGATCCACCCGGGCGCCCTCCAGGTCCCCGGGCTCCACCCCGAGGAGCCGGATCTCGGCGGCCAGGGGCTCGCCCAGGGCCGACCGCAGCTCCACCTCCCCCAGGCCCAGGGCCTGGGCGCGGCCGTAAGCGGCACAGAGGGCCAGGCCTACGGCCAGGGCCACCCGGCGCAGCCGGCGCCGACCGCGCTTCCGAGCAGTCTCCGGTCCCCTCCCAGGACCGCACGGATGGATCACGCTCACTGGAGCCTCCTGTGGCTGGGGCTCCCGCCCCTCCAGGGCGGGCTCTCACCTTGGGATCGGTAAGCGTCGCCTTTGCTTTAGCCCGTCGCGGCTATGGCCCGCCCTCAGAGCAGCCCCTCCCGCACCAGCAGCTCGGCGATCTGCACGCTGTTCAGGGCAGCCCCCTTGCGCACGTTGTCGGACACGATCCACAGGTCCAGGCCGCGGGGGTGGGAGATGTCCTCCCGGATGCGCCCCACGTAGACGGGATCCTGACCTGCGGCCTCGGTCACCGCAGTGGGGTAACCCCCAGGCTCGCGGCGATCCAGGACCACCACACCGGGGGCCTGCTCCAGGAGGCGCCGGGCCTCCTCGGCGGTGAGCTTCTCCCGGGTCTCGATGTGCACCGCCTCCGAATGGCCGTAGAAGACAGGGACCCGCACCGCGGTGGGGTTCACCTGGATGGACTCGTCCTCCAGGATCTTGCGGGTCTCCCACACCATCTTCATCTCCTCCCGGGTGTAGCCGTTGTCCTGGAAGGCGTCGATGTGGGGCAGGCAGTTGAAGGCGATCTGCTTGGGATAGACCCGGGGCTCGATGGGCTTGCCGTTGAGCAAATGGGCGGTCTGGCTGGCCAGCTCCTCGATGGCCGCCTTGCCGGTGCCCGAGACCGCCTGGTAGGTGCAGACGTTGATCCGCTCGATGCCGGCCGCATCGTGCAGGGGCTTGAGGGCCACCACCATCTGGATGGTGGAGCAGTTGGGGTTGGCGATGATCCCCCGCTGCCGCCAGCCAGCGGCCGCATGGGGATTGACCTCGGGCACCACCAGGGGCACGTCGGGCTCGTAGCGGAAATGGGAGGTGTTGTCGATGACCACCGCCCCAGCAGCGGCCGCCCGGGGGGCGTGCTCGGCGGAAACCGCCCCGCCTGCGGAGAAGAGCGCGATCTGCACCTTGGAGAAGTCGAAGCTCGCCAAGTCCTGGACGCGCAGCCGCCTGCCCTTGAACTCCACCGGGGTGCCGGCGGAGCGGGCACTGGCCAGGGGATAGACCTCCCCCACGGGGAAGCCCCGCTCGGCCAGCACCTCCAGCATGGTCTCGCCCACGGCGCCGGTGGCGCCCACCACGGCCACGTCGTAGGTCCGCTCGCTCATGGTCTCTCCCGTTGGATGCGCCCCGTTGGCCACCCCGGCCGTCGGCCTGCGGCCGGGCCCTCGCGCCTGGCAGTCTAGCCCGCCCGTCGGATCCCGGGAAGGAATCCGGTCACGCCCGCCCCGGGGCCGGCGCCTCCTCCGCCAGGGCCTCCAGCACCGCCTGGCCCATGGCCGCCGTGCCCACCCGGGTGCAGCCCTCGGTCCAGATGTCCGCGGTGCGCAGGCCCTGCTCCAGAACCCGGCCCACGGCCCGCTCCACCGCCGTGGCCCAGGCCTCCTCCCCCAGGGAGTGCCGCAGCATGAGGGCCACGGACAGGAGGGTGGCCAAAGGGTTGGCCACCCCCTGCCCGGCGATGTCCGGAGCCGAGCCGTGGATGGGCTCGTAGAGCCCCTGGCCCCGCTCGTTGAGCGAGGCCGAGGGCAGCATGCCGATGGAGCCGGTGAGCATGGCCGCCTCGTCGGAGAGGATGTCCCCGAACATGTTGGTGGTGACGATGACGTCGAACTGCTTCGGGGCTCGCACCAGCTGCATGGCCGCGTTGTCCACGTACATGTGGGTGAGCGCCACATCCGGGTACTCGGCGGCCAGGGCGCTCATCACCTCCCGCCACAGGGCGGTGCACTCCAGCACGTTGGCCTTGTCCACCGAGCACAGGCGCCGCCGCCTGCGCCGGGCGGCCTCGAAGGCCACCCGCCCGATGCGCCGGATCTCGGACTCGCTGTAGACCAAGGTGTTTACCCCCACCCGCTCGCCGTCCTCCCGGGTGCGCACCCCCCGGGGCTCGCCGAAGTAGATGCCCCCGGTGAGCTCGCGCACGATGAGCAGGTCCAGGCCGGCCACCACCTCGGGCTTGAGGGTGGAGGCCGCGGCGAGCTGGGGATAGAGCACCGCGGGGCGCAGGTTGGCGAACAGGCCCAGCCCGGCCCTGAGGCCCAGCAGCCCCCGCTCCGGGCGCCGCTCGGCCGGCAGGCCGTCCCAGCGGGGCCCGCCCACCGCCCCCAGGAGCACCGCATCCGCGGCCCGGGCCCGCTCCAGGGTCTCCCCGGGG
>WFXX01000097.1 GCA_015490395.1 Gammaproteobacteria bacterium
AGGCCCTCCAGGAGCCTGCCGGCCCGGCGCCAAGGCTCGGCCTGCCCCGGCGCCGCGGCGGCGCAGGCCCCGTAGGCCTCGGCGGCCTCCCGGGCGCGTCCCTGGGCCTCCAGGGCCCGGGCCAGGGCGAAGAGGGTCTCGGCGTCGTCCGGCGCCAGCGCCAGGGCCCGCCGCAGCGCCCCCTCGGCCTCGGCCAGCCGGCCGAGACGCCCCAGGAGCACCCCCTCCAGGAAGCGGCCCAAGGCATCCTCCCCACGGGCCAGGTGGGCGCGGACCCGCTCCAGGGCCGCCTCCGCCTCGCCGGCGGCGGCCAGCCGCTCCACCCCCTCGCGGAGCCTGCGGGCCTCGGGGTCCCGGGGGCGGGGCACGGTCAGCGGTAGCCGTAGGGGGCGGCCTCGTCCAGGTAGTCGGCCAGCTCCCGGCGCAGGGGCTCGAGATAGGGGGCGTAGCGCCGCCAGCGGCCCACCGCCCCCTTGTAGAGGGGGCGGCGCACCTGATCGAAGCTGGCGGTGCGCACCAGGCGGCGGCTCTCGTGGAAGCGCAGGCAGCGCTCGTCCCAGGGTAGCTCCAGGAAGTCCAGCAGGCGGCGCACCTGCGCCTCGGGCTCGGCCACCAGCTCCTCGTAGCGCAGCTCCAGCACGGGCAGCTCCAGCACCTGCTCCCAGTGCGCCATGAGCCGGCGGTAGAGGCGGTAGAAGAAGGCCAGGTCCTCCAGGCGGTTGCTGTAGGCGTGGAGGCCCTGGAGATTCTCCTTGTAGCAGGAGAGGAGGGTGTCCAAAGGGTGCCGGCGGCAGTGGATCACCCGGGCCCCGGGCAGGAGCACCTGGGCCGCCCCCAGCCAGAAGAAGTTGGTGGGCATCTTGTCGGTGACGCGCACGGCATCGCCCGCTCCCCGGGTAAGATCCTCCAGATAGCGCCGGGCGAGCCGATGCACCAAAGGCTCGTCCACGGTCTCGAGGGGCCTCGTGGCAGCCTCGTCGAGCAGCTCTTGGCCCACTTGGGTCAGGCTGTGCAGCTCGCCTGCACCGTGCACCTGGGGGTGGGACGCCAGGATCTGCTCGGTGAGGCTGGTGCCCGACCGGGGCATGCCCACGATGAGCACCGGACGCGGATCCCCGGGGCCTCTGGGGGCCTCCGCCAGGGCCGCCAGGCTGAAGGTCTGGCGGATGCGCTCGCTCTCGCGGGCGAAGACCTCCCGGCGGAAGCTGCGGGGGGCCATCGCGTTGGCCGTGTGGAAGTGAGCGAAGGCCCGGTCCACTTCCCCCTCGCGGTCGTGGAGCTGCCCCAGGGCGAAGTGCAGGCTCTGGCGCTCCAGGGGATTGAGGCGGGTCTCCTCCTCCAGGATCTGCCGCAGCAGGCCGATGGCCTCGGGCACCCGGCCGGTGCGGGGTGCCACCTCGGACCAGGCGATGGCCACCGCGTGGTTGCGCCGCAGGCCCTCGGGCAGGCCGTCCAGGATCCGCTGGGCCTCCTCGTGCCGGCCCAGGCGGGCCAGGGCCACGGCCTGGGCGGCCAGGGCCTCGGGCCGCTCGGGAGGGGCTAGGGCGGCGGCCCGGCGGAAGGCCTCCAGGGCCTCCTCCACCCGCATCAGCGCCAGGAGGGCCCAGCCCCGGTTGTGGTGGACGGCCCAGTTGCCCGGAGCCAGGCGGGCCAGGGCGTCCTCGTGCTCCAGGCACTTCCAGCGAAGCCCCAGGCGCGAGTAGACCACCGAGGCTTGGGCGTGGGGGGCCAGCTCCCCGGGCGCCAGCCGGGCGGCCTCCTCGAAGGCGGCCGCGGCCCCGTGGAGGTCCCCCAGCCGGTCCAGGAGGCGGCCTCGGAGGAAGTGCAGCGCGGCGTCCGCCGGCTGCAGGGCCAGGGCGCGCTCGCAGGCGGCTAGGGCCTCCCGCGGCCGGTCCTGCACCGCCTCGATCTCCGCGGCCAGACGCAGGGCCTGGGGGGTGGGTGCCCCTTCCAGGGCCGGGCGCAGGGCCTCTAGGGCCTCCTGGTGGCGGCCCGCAGCGGCCAACTCCATGGCTCGGGCGAGCTCCGTCTGGTGGGGCTGGGGGGCAGCGGGGGGCATCGCGGCACAGGGGCTAACGAAACCTTATTATACAATCGGAAAAATGCCTTGCCGCCCGATGCCACCGCCGGCCCCCACGCACCGGATGGGCCCGGGGACCGTGCCATGACCGGCCAGGGCTCCTCCCCGCCGGGTTCGCTCCGCCGCTGGGCCGAGCTGGAGGAGCGCCTCCGGCGCTCGCCAGGGGACGCCGCGGCCTGGCTGGAGCTGGCTCGCCTGGCCGAGCGCCTGGGGTGTCTCGACCGAGCCGAGCGCGCCTACGAGCGGGCCGTGGCCCTCGCGCCACGATGGGTAGAGGCCCCTCGGGACCGGGGCCTGTTCCTCCTCCGGCATGGCCGTGTGGAAGAGGGCGAGCGCCTCCTGCGCCGGGTGCTGGAGCTGGACCCGAGGCGCCCGGGGGTCTTGCTGCGCTTGGCGGCTCTGGCCCGGGGCCGGGGGCGGCACGAGGAGGCGGCGGGGCTGCTTCGTCGGGCCCTGGAGC
>WFXX01000098.1 GCA_015490395.1 Gammaproteobacteria bacterium
CAGCCCCGCCTGCACCGCCTCCACCGCCCCGGCCCCAAAGATGAGCACCGGGACGTAGAGGGGCAGCACCAGCAGAGCCACCAGCACGCCGCCGCCCCGCAGCCCCAGGGTCAGGGCGGCGCCCACCGACCCGATGAGGCTGAGCGCCGGCGTCCCCAGCAGCAGCCCCGCCACCAGCACGCCCAGGGCCTCGGGGGAGAGGCCGTACTGCAGGCCTAGCAGCGGCGCCAGCAACACCAACGGCAAGCCGCTCACCAGCCAATGGGCCACCACCTTGGCCAGCACCAGGGCCGACAGGGGGGCTGCGGCCAGGAGCTGCTGCTCCAGGGTGCCGTCCTGGTGGTCGGCGGCGAAGAGCCGCCCCAAGGACAGCATGGAGGCCAGCAGGGCCCCCACCCACAGCACGCCCGGACCCATGCGCCGCAGCAGCTCCGGCTCCGGCCCCACCCCCAGCGGGAACAGGCTGGCCACGATCAAGAAGAAGAACAGCGTGGTCAGCACATCCGCCCGCTGGCGCAAAGCCAGGGTCAGGTCGCGCGCCAACAGGCTCCGCCAGGCTCCCCCCACGGCCCCGTCCTCAGGCCGCCCGGGCCGTGCCGGCGGCCCCTTCCCCGCCCAGGTGCACGTGGCGCGCCGCCCGGCGCGTCAGCTCCACCTCCTGGTGGGTGGTGAGCACCGCCAGCCCCCCCCGCTCCAGGTGCCGGGCGATGCGCCCCTGAAGCTGATCCACCGCCGCTACGTCCAACGCGGTGAAGGGCTCGTCCAGCACCCACAAAGGAGCTGCGCTGCACCACAGCCGGGCCAGCCCCACCCGCTTGCGCTGCCCCTGGGATAGCAGCTTGCAGGGCAAATCCAGACAGGCGTCCAGCCCCACCGCCTCCAAAGCCTCCAGGGCCCGAGCCTCCGTCACCGGCTCGCCCGCCAAGGCCGCCGCCACCTGCAGGTTCTCCAAGGGCGTCAGCTCGTCCTTGATGCCATCCCGATGGCCCAGATAGACCAGCTCCCGATGGAAGGCCTCGCGCAGCCGCCGCACCGGCTGGCCCCGCCAGCGCACCTCCCCCGCCGCCGGGAGCACCAGCCCGCACAGGGCCCGGAGCAGGGTGGTCTTGCCGCTGCCGTTGGGGCCGCCCACGTGGAGGAGCTCCCCCGCCGCCAGCCCGAAGCTCAAGCCCTCGAACAGGCAGCGCTCTCCGCGGGTGCAGGCCAGCCCGTCAACTTCCAGCATCGCCTCCCGAGACCGGCTGCAAAATAGTTCTGGAGTATAGCAATCCGTCCCGCCGCATCCCATCCTCGCCCGGCTCAGGGCGAGCGGGCCACCCGGAAGCCATTGGCCATGTCGTTGAGCTCAGGGGCGTAACTGCCCCGCACCGCAGAGCGCGCATACTCTGCCGGACTGTTCCAGCCGCCGCCGCGCAGCATGCGCAGGCTGCAATCCCCTCCGGCCCAGACCCGCCCGTCGGCGGGCGCACCTTCATAGTTGCCGTGCCAGCAGTCCTGCACCCACTCCCAGACGTTACCGTAGACGTCGTACAGGCCCCAGGGATTGGGGGCGCCCCGGCCCACGGCCCGCGGGCCCACGTCCCCCCGCTGCCCGAACCAGGCGTATCGGTGCAAAAGGCTCGGGTCGTCGCCGAAGAACCAGCGGGTCTCGGTGCCCGCCCGGGCCGCGTACTCCCACTCGGCCTCCGAGGGGAGACGGTACTTGGTGGTGCCCTCCAAGCGGTTGAGTGCTCTCAGGAACGCCTGCACCTCGTGCCAAGTGACCTGCTCCACCGGCCGCCGGGGCCCCCTGTGGGCGCTGGGGTTGTAGCCCATCACCCGCTCCCACTGCGCCTGGGTGACCTCGTGCCGCCCCATGTAGAAGGGGGCCACCCGCACCTGCCGCCGCGGCCGCTCCTCCGGCAGACCCACCCCCTCGGGGCTGCCCATCCAGAAGGTGCCCCCCGGCAGGGCCACGAACTGCATCCCGATGGAGTTGGTGAAGACCCGGAGGGCGCCCGCTTGCTCTGCGTCCCCGGCAGCCGTGTCGCGCAGCTGGGAGAGGATCCACGCCAGGAACAGCGCCAGGGCCACCACCAACAGCGCTGGCACCACCAGCATCAGCCACGCGGTGCGCTCCCCCGTGGGCCGGTGATGATCCAGCTCCCGATGGCCCATCGCCCCTCCGCTCCGCGCCGCCGGATCCGCGGCGATGGGCTATCATAGCCCCGCTCGCCGCGGCGGTCATGGCCGCGGCACCGTTCGTGCCCATCTGTGCCCATCTCTATCCGGAGCTCCCCAGGCGTCATGCCCGACCGCCCCGCCTCCACCCCGGAGCCCGCCCGTGGCGCCCCCTCCTGCCGGGAGGCCTTCCAAGCCCTGCGGGAGGCGGTGGCCGCCACGGTGGTGGGCCAGCACGCCCTCCTGGAGCGGCTCCTGGTCGCGGTGCTGGCCGACGGCCATCTCTTGGTGGAGGGCGTGCCGGGCCTGGCCAAGACCACGGCGGTGCGGGCCTTGGCCGATGCCCTGGGACTAGGCTTCCGCCGCATCCAGTTCACCCCGGACATGATCCCCGGGGACATCACCGGCAGCGAGATCCTGCAGCCCGCGGAGGGGCGCTTCCGCTTCGTCCCCGGGCCGGTCTTCCACGAGCTGGTGCTGGCCGACGAGATCAACCGCGCCCCCCCCAAGGTCCAGAGCGCCCTCCTGGAGGCCATGGAGGAGCGGCAGGTCACCGTGGCCGGCCACACCCGGGCCCTGCCTGAGCCCTTCCTGGTGATGGCCACTCAGAATCCCCTGGAGCAGGAAGGCACCTATCCCCTGCCGGAGGCCCAGTTGGACCGCTTCCTCATGAAGGTGGAGCTGGGCTATCCCTCCCAGGAGGAGGAGCTGGAGATCCTGCGCCGCCATACCCGAAGCTGGCGGGGCGAACCCCCGTCCCGCAGCCCGGCCGTCTCGCCCGGGGCCGATGGGGTGCTGGCCGCCCGCCGAGAGGTGGCCGCCGTGTACCTGGACCCCATGCTGGAGCGCTACATCGTGGCCCTGGTGCACGCCACCCGGGACCCCGGCCCCTGGGATCCCGAGGCCGCCCGCTGGCTGGAGCGGGGCGCCTCGCCCCGGGCCTGCCTCGCCTTGGCCCGGGCAGCCCGGGCCAGGGCGTGGCTGGAAGGGCGCGACCACGTGGAGCCGGACGACCTCCTGGCCCTGGCTCCGGACGTGCTGCGCCACCGCCTGCGCCTGGGCTTCGCCGCCCAGGCCGAGGGGATCACCCCCGGACAGGCCGTAGACCGGCTCTTGGAGGCGGTGCCAGTCCCTTGAGCGCCATGCTCGCCGCGGCCCGACCGCTCGCCCTCCTCGCCCGCCTGCGTCGCCGTTCCCCTTCCCCGCAGGCGCCACCCCTGCTGGACGACGAGGAGCTGGCGGCCCTGCGCCGGCAGGCCCGGCTCCTGCGCCGACACCCGCTCCCTGGGCCTCGGCCCGGCCAGCGTCCCTCTCTCTTCCGGGGCCGTGGCCTGGAGCTGGAGGGCAGCCGCCCCTACCAGCCGGGGGACGAGCCCCGGCACATCGACTGGCGGGCCACCGCCCGCAGCGGCCGCCCGGTGACCAAGCTCTTCCGTGAGGAGCGCGAGAGCCGGCTCCTGATCCTGCTGGACCGCGGCCCGGCCATGCACTTCGGCACCGCCGGCCAGCTCAAGTCCGCCCTGGCCGCCCGCTGCGCCGCCCTGCTGACCTTCGCCGCCCTGGAGGCCGGCGAGCCGGTGGCCGCCCTCCTGGCTGAGCCCGGCGGCCTGCGCCGCCTCCCCCCGGCGCGGCGGGCGGTCGAGGCCCTGCCCCTGCTGAGGGCCGTCGCCGCCCGCCGCGCCGGGGGGAGGC
>WFXX01000099.1 GCA_015490395.1 Gammaproteobacteria bacterium
CTGCCATTCTCATGCTTTGAGAAGGGCTTCCGTTAGCATGGCTCCTCGGTTATAAGGGGTGCCGTGGCAGGGTGGCTGGCCCGGGCCGCCCGCGGTATCCAGGGAGGAGGAGCCGACATGGACTACGCGACGCTGGAGGAGATGGTCGCCGGGGCCGGGATGCTGCGCCTGCGCACCCGGCTGGAGCCCATGGGCGCCGGCGGCCTGGTCTATCCCCCCACCTATGAGCAGGGCCGGCACATCTTCCGCAAGGCCTGGCTGGACGGCGAGATCCGGGACGTGGTGGTGCTGGACTCGCCCCAGTCCCAGGCCAACCGCATCGAGGATGCCCTGCGGGCGGCTATGGAGCGGGGCGAGCTGGCCTATCCGGACATCGTGGTGGAGGTGCCCCGTCGGGACGGGGAGGTGGAGCGCTACTCGGTGCTCCAGCTCTCCCATCGCATCTACGACGCGGTGCTGCTGGCCACCGAGCTGGACGGGACCCCCTTTCCCAAGACCGAGATCGGCCAGGCGGTCTACCAGGCTCGGCTGGATGCCGCAGGTCCCCTCTTCGAGCACGCCCCGGTGACCCTGGTGCTGGGGGGGTGGGACAGCCATCGGAACAGCGGGCCGCTCTCGGCCAAGATCCCGCGCATCCTCACCGCCGAGATCATCGGCGTGGACGCCATCCCGGCCCAGCGCGGGGCGGTGAAGTTCGATCCCATGGACGTCCGCAAGGACGCGGGTCCCCTCTATACGAGCAAGGATCCGGACCGCCTCTTCGAGCTGGATCCCAAGCAGGCGGCGGACAAAAAGAAGAAGGATCCGTCGGAGTTCGGCTTCGGCAACGTCCCGGCGTTGGAGGAGCGGGGAGCGGTGATCCGCTACGCGGTGCAGAACGCCTACATCTCCCTGCCCGCCGTGCGGCGCATCGCCTTCAAGGGCCCCGATGGGCGGCTGGACGAGGCCCGCGAGCGCGCAGGCCGGGCGGCGGTGGTGGCCCTGGGCCTGTACGGCCTGGCCCTCCAGCGGGAGGCGGGCTACAGCCTGCGCTCGGGCTGTGATCTGCTGCCTGCGGGGCCCGCCCGGCTGGAGGTCCTCTCGTCCGAGGGGAAGGTGGACCGGGAGTGGGATTTGGCTCCCGGCGCCGCCCGCAGGCTGCTGGACCAGGCGCTGGAGGCCGCCGCCGCCCATGGTCTGCACTGGCGGGCCGAGACGCTCACGCTGACGGCGGACGAGCAGCTGCGGCAGCTGGTGGAGCGCAGCCGCGCCGCGCGCACGCCCGAGGAGGGCTGAGGCCGTGTGGTGCGTGGAGGTGCGCCTCCCCGGGGGGCGCTACTACGCCGCCCGCGCCGAGGCGCCCGACGAGCCGGAATGGCCGCCCCATCCGGCGCGTCTGTTTTCTGCGCTGGTCGCGGCCGGTGCCGGCGCGGAGGGGCTGGACCAGGCCTCCCGGGAGGCCCTGCGCTGGCTGGAAGGCCAGGAGCCGCCCTGGGTGGAGGCCCCGGAGGCTGACTGCGCTAGCGTTCCGCTGAGCTACGTGCCTCCTGGTGATCGTACTAAGCAGCACAATCAGATAGAACACCCGGTCTGGCGCATCCGCAAGGAGCGGCACTTCGCCTGCGCCTGGCTGCTGGCCGAGCCCGTGGTGCGCTTCTACTGGCGCGAGCGGCCGCCGGAGGCGGTGGGGCGGGCGTTGGAACGCCTCTGCGCCCGGCTCACCCATCTCGGCACCTCCCATGCCATGGCCCTGGCCCGGGTGGTGGAGCGCTCGCCGGAGGGGCCCTGCTGGCGCCCGGGCCCGGATGGCGAGACGCACCTGCGCGTGCCGGTGCCGGGGCGCCTGGAGGAGCTGGAGGGCGCCTATCGGGAGGCGGGGCGGAGCGTGCTCCGCCGCCCGCCCCCGGCCTGTGAGCCCTACGTGCCCTATCGGAAGGAGCGGGCCGCCGTTTCTCATCCGCTCTTCGCCCGCTGCCTGGTCTATCGTCTTCCGGCCGTCACCCACGGGCTGGAGGCCGCCGAGCGCCTGGCCCGGGGCCTGCGGGCGGCGGTGATGAGCCAGCTGGGCGAGGCCGTACCCGAGGCGGTGCACGGGCACTGCGACGGGCCCCATGTGGGCTGGCTCGTGTTGGCCGACGTGCGCGACCCTGTGGAGCCCCAGGCGCGCTTCGCGCGCGGGCGGGTGCTGGGCGTGGCGGTGGCGCTGCCCCACGGCCTCGCGGGCGAGGACCTGCAGCGGCTCTACCGCGCCCTCGCCGGCGTGGTAGGGCGGGGTCTGCGGCTGCCCGACGGGCGCCTGACGCCCCTGGAGCCCCCGGCGCTGGACCGGCCCCTGCCGCGGAGCTTGCGTCTCGGCACCTGGCGGGGCCCGGCCCGGCTCTGGGGCACCGTCACGCCCGTGGTGCCGGACCGCCTGCCCTGCCGTCCCCAGCCGGAGCGGGTGCGCCGGGCGGTGTCGGAGAGCCTCCGCCGGGTGGGCTTCCCGGAACCGGAGCTCGTGGAGGTGAGCCGCTACAGCGTCTTCCAGGGTGCGCCGGCCGCAGGTCGTTTTCCCTGTCGCCTCCCCCGCTACCACGCCGTGGTTCGCTTCAAGGAGCCGGTCACTGGCCCCGTGCTGGCGGGCCGGCTGCGCTACTTCGGCGTGGGGCTCTTCCGCCCCCTGCGGGAGCAGGCCTGACGGAGAAGGGCCATGGACTTTGCGCGCTTCTTCGAGGTGGTGCACGGGCACGCGCCCTTTCCCTGGCAGCGGGAGATGGCGAGGCGGCTGCTCGCAGACGAGCCCTTGAGCACCGTGGCCGTGCCCACCGGCTGCGGCAAGACGGCCTTGGTGGACGCGGCCCTATTCGCGGCGGCCCACGGCGGGCGCCGGCGCATCTTCTTCATCGTGGACCGCCGGGTGGTGGTGGACGAGGCTCACCGTCGGGCCGAGCGGCTCCGCAGGGCGCTGGCAGAGGATCCGGAGCTGCAGCCCTTGGCGGAGCGCCTGGGCCCGGTGGCGGTCGTCCGGCTGCGAGGGGGCGTGCACCTGGACCAGGATTGGGTTTGGTATCCCGAGCGCACTACGGTGGTCCTGAGCACCGTGGACCAGGTGGGCTCGCGCCTGCTCTTCCGTGGCTACGGGGTCTCCTCCCGCTCCTGGCCCCTGCATGCCGGCTTCGTCGGGAACGGTGCCCTCTATCTGGTGGACGAGGCGCACTTGTCCCAGCCCTTCCTGCGCACCGTGGAGGACGCCGCCCGGCTGGGGGCCGACGTGAGGCTGATCCGCCTCACCGCCACGCCACCCTCGACGGACGAGGAGGCCACCTTGCGGCTCCGGGAGGACGATCACCGGCACCCGGTGCTGGGGCCCAGGCTGACGGCCCGCAAGCTGGCCCGGCTGGAGGTGGTGGGGGACAGCGATCGAGATCTGGCCAGGGCGGCCGCCGACAGGGCGCTGGCACTCGCTGCCGATGGCGCGAAGGTGGTGGGCGTGGTGCTCAACACCGTCCGGGCCGCCAGGGAGGCCTTCGAGGTGCTGCAGCGGCGCCACGAGGCGGTGCTGCTCACCGGCCGTATCCGCCCCCTCGACCGGGACCGCCTCCTGGAGGTCTGGCTGCCGCGGTTGCGCTGCGGCCGTGATCGCTCCCGGGATCGGACCTGCTTCGCCGTGGCCACGCAGACCATCGAGGTGGGGGCTGACCTGGACTTCGACGCCCTGGTCACAGAGGCCGCCTCCCTGAGCGCCTTGCGCCAGCGCTTCGGGCGGCTCGACCGCCGGGGCGAGCTGGTTGAGACGCGGGCCTGGATCCTGGCGCGAGGGAAGGATCTGGATCCCAGGAAGGCTGGCGAGGCTCCGGTCTACGGCGAGGATCTGGCCCGGACCTGGGCCTGGCTGCAGGAGACCGCCGACGGAGGCGTGGTGGACCTCGGTATCCGAGGCTACGAGTCGGCCGCGGCCCGCGTGCCTCCGCCGCCCGAGCGCGAGCCCTTCTGCCCGCCCCTGCTTCCCGCTCACCTGGACTTGTTTCAGCAGACGGGGCCCCTGGCACCGGAGATCGACCCGGCCCCCTGGCTGCACGGCCCCGGCAGGGGCGCGCCGGAGGTCCAGGTCCTGTGGCGGGCGGATCTGGATCCAGAGCGCCCCGAGGCGTGGGTGGAGCGGGTCCGGATCCAACCGCCCCGGCTGGGCGAGGCGGTCGCTCTCCCGATCGGTGCCCTGCGCGACGTGCTCGCCGGGCGTTGGCGCAGCCCGACCACCGACGCCGAGGGCGACGTCGACCCGGGATCCTCCAAGGCCCCCGAGCGCGATCTGCTGCTCTGGCGAGGCGGCGACGAGGGCGAGGTGGCCGTGGCCCGCCTTGATCAGGTGCGCCCGGGCGACACCGTGGTCCTGCCCGCCGCCTACGGGGGCTGCGACGACTGGGGCTGGCTGCCCGGAAGCGGGCCCGTGGAGGATTTGGCCGAGCTGGCCGCTTTGGAGGGCGATGGCCCCTTCGTCCTGCGTCTGGATCCAAGGCTGCGCGGGCTCTGGCGCCGGACCCGTCCCAGGGGCCTCGACGCCGCCGACCTGGACCAGGCCCTGGACCGCATCCAGGAAAGGGCCGAGGATCTCCGGAGGGCCTGGATGGCGGTGAGCGCGGAAACGGACCTGGACGAGGAAGAGCTGGAGGCCTGCTGGCAGGCCTTGCGCGAGGCGGTGGAGGCGCTGCCCCATCCCTTCGTGGAACGCCTCGGCGAGACCTACCACTACCGCGTGCTGGAGGACGGGGGGTTGGTGCTCGTGGCCCGGGCCCTGCGGGACGAGGGGGGTACCTGGCAGGCCGGCGTCCCGGTACCGCTGGAGGTGCACCTCGATGGTGTGGCCGAGGAGGCGGGGCGCCTGGCCGACGGGGAGCCCCACCGGGCTGCCGTGGTGGAGGCCGCGCGCGCCCACGATCTCGGCAAGCTGGCCCCGGCCTTCCAGGCCATGCTCCACGGGGACCCGGTGCGCGCCGCGGAGGGAGAGCCGCTCGCCAAGTCCGGCCTGACGGACGGCAGAGCGATGCGCGAGGCCGCCCGGCGGGCAGGGCTGCCCCGCGGTTTCCGCCACGAGCTCCATTCCTTGGAACGGCTCGGCGACGCCCCGCCCCTGGTGCGCCACCTCGTCGGGACGCATCACGGCCACGGGCGGCCCTGGTTCCCGGCTTGCGAGGACCCCAAGGCCCCTGGTGCGGCCCAGGCCGAGCCCGCCGCCGGCTGGCCCCGCGCGTTCCTTGACCTGGTGGGCGAGCTGGGCCCCTGGCGCCTGGCCTCTCTGGAGCTGCTGGTGCGGGCCGCCGACGTGCGCCGCAGCCGTGCCGAGCAGGAGGCGCCTTCCCGATGAGGACGACCGTCGAGCTTCCCGGCCTCCTGGCCCACAGCCCGATTGGCTTCATGGCCGCTCTGGGCCTGCTCCGCGTGCTCAGCGAGGATCACCGTCTGGATGTGCGCCTCGGCTGGCGGGGAGGCCATGCCGTGCTGCAGGGCATCGACCGCGGCGAGCTGATCCAGGTGCTCCAGACCCACATGGCCGGCCGTCACCGAGCGCCCGAGTGGAACTGGCGCGACACCACCAAGCGGGTCACCCCGGAGGAGTTTCAGGGTGCCCTGGCCAGCATGGCAGGCGATGCGCGGGCCCGAAGCTTCTTGGCCGGATTCGTCCTGCCCGCCATCCTTGACGGCAACGGCTTCCTCTCCAGCACCCGGTTGGACATGACCTCGGGGCGCCAGCAGCTTCTGGCCGATCTGCGACGCCTCGCCGAGGCCTTGCAGGAGCCGGGGGCGGCCAGGCGTGCCTTCCAGCGGGCCCTTTTCGGTGGTCCCTACGAGGCGCAATCCTCCTACGGCTGGGATCCGGCGGCGGTCCGGCGCCATGCCCTAGAGGCGAAGGCGCCCACCACCAGCAAACCTCCCGGCAAGCCGGGTCTGGTGTGGTTGGCTGCCGAGTCGCTGGCCTGGCATCCCATGCGGCCTTGGGACGGGCGTGCCTACACCACCGGCTGCGAGCGCCTCGGCGGGGACTGGGTGTACTTCTGGCCCATCTGGAGCGGTTGCTTGGACGCCGTCACGGCCCGTACCTTGCGCCAGCTGAGCCATGACCAGGTGCGCCGGCTACCAGGCGTGACCGCGTGCTGGGCCTCCACCTTCGACAGCAGCGGCCAGTACGGGGCCCTCCTTCCCGCTAGGCCCCTTTCTTGAGCATCGCGCCGAGCGTCGCTGCTCTGAGTCTTGCTAAAGATCGTGGCGGAGTGTCCGATGCCATGGATGGAGCCATGCCCGTCTCGCGCCCATGGACGCGCCGCCGCAACAGGAGCTGCCCCTGCCCAGCCCCGAGCTCGGGGACCGGGTGCCCTTGTTGCCTGCACGCATGGTCTGCGAGTACCAGTACTGCCC
>WFXX01000100.1 GCA_015490395.1 Gammaproteobacteria bacterium
CCCGATCACCGTGCCTCTCCCAGCTCCTGGGCCAGGCCCGCCACTGCCTCCAAGGCCCCATAGCGGGTGAGGTCCACGTGCAGGGGGGTGATGGACACGCGCGCGTGCCGCACAGCGTGGAAGTCGGTACCAGGCCCCGCGTCCTCCTCAGGGCCTGCCGGGCCCACCCAGTAGATGGGGCGTCCCCTAGGATCGGTGGCCCGGATCACCGGCTCAGCCCGGCGCCGGTGCCCTAGCCGGGTCGCCTCGAAGCCCTCCAGGGCCTCCCAGGGCAGGTCGGGGACGTTGACGTTGAGGATGGTGTCCGCCGGCAAGGGGTGCCTTGCCAGGCGTTGCATGAGGCTCACGGCCACCCGGGCCGCCGTGGTGAAGTGGCTGGGCTCCTCCCCCACCAGCGACACGGCCATGGAGGGCAGGCCCAGGAAGCGTCCCTCTATGGCGGCGGCCACGGTCCCCGAGTAAAGGACATCGTCACCTAGGTTGGCCCCGGCGTTGACGCCCGTCAGCACCATGTCCGGCTCCCGCTCCAGCAGGCCGGTCACCGCCAGGTGCACGCAATCGGTAGGCGTGCCCTCGACGTACAGGAAGCCGTTGTGCCCCCGGTGCACGCGCAGGGGCCGGTCCAGGGTGAGGGAGCTGCTGGCGCCGCTGCGGTCGCGCTCCGGAGCCACCACGGTCACCTCGGCCACCGTTGCCACCGCCTCGGCCAGGGCAGCCAACCCCGGGGCCAGATAGCCGTCGTCGTTGGAGATCAGGACGCGCATGGCACCCGCCGCGGCGAGGGCAGGGCCCCGCGCCGCGACAGGGTCACCCGCCGGCGGCGAAGGACCCGGCGCACAAGGCCATGAGGCCGGTGGGATAGATCCCCAGGAGCAGCACGGCCAGCCCGTTCACCGACACCAGGAACCTTGCCTCACCCCCTGCAGGTAGCGGGGCGGAGCCCTGCGGACGGTCGAAGTACATCAACTTCACCACCCGGAGGTAATAATAGGCCCCTACGATGGCGAAGACCACGCCCACCACGGCCAACCAGACCAGCTCGGCACGGACCACCGCCTGGAGCACGGTAAACTTCGCCCAGAAGCCCAGGAAAGGCGGGATCCCCGCCATGGAGAACATGAGCACGGCCATGATGAAGGCCAGCCACGGGCTGCGCTCGTTGAGACCCTTGAAGTCCTCCAGGTGGTCGGCCTCGAAGCCCTGGCGGCTAAGCAGCAGGATCATGCCAAAGGCCCCCAGGCTCATGATGGCGTAGACGATCACGTAGAACATGGAGGCCGCATAGCCCTCCGCCGAGCCGGTGACGATGCCCAACAGCAGATAGCCGGCGTGGGCGATAGCCGAGTAGGCCAGCATACGCTTGAGGTTGCGCTGGGCGATGGCCACCACGTTGCCTACGGCCATAGAGAGCACCGCCAGCACGATCAACAGCTGACCCCAATGCACATGAAGCCCCTGCATGCCCTCCGCCAGCAGGCGAATGAGCAGGGCGAAGCCGGCCATCTTAGGGGCGGTCCCGATGAACACGGTCACCGCGGTGGCCGAGCCGTGGTAGATGTCCGGGACCCACATGTGGAAGGGCACCGCCCCCAGCTTGAAGCCAAGCCCCACCAGGACGAACACGGTGGCATACACCAAAGCCGGGTCCCTAGCCGCCGGGCCACTGAGCTGCGCGCCCAGCTCGGCGAGGTCCAGGGTGCCGGCCACTCCATAGAGCACCGACATCCCGTAAAGCAGGATGCCCGAGGCCAGCGCCCCCAGCACGAAGTACTTCATGGCCGCCTCGGCCGCCCGGGCCGAATCTCGCTGCAGGGCCACCATGGCATAGAGGGAGAGCGAGAGCAGCTCCAGGCCGAGGTAAAGGGTGAGGAGGCTCCGGGCCGAGACCATCACCATCATCCCCAGGACGGCGAACAGCCCCAGGGTGAAGAACTCCCCCCGGAAGAGGCCGCGCTCGGCGAGATAGCGACGCGAGTAGACGAAGACCGTGGCCACCACCAGGTAGATGAACACCTTGAGCACGTCGGCCATGGTGTCGGCCACAAAGCTGCCCCCAAAGGTCACCCGGGGCTCAGCCTCATGCAGCGCCAGGGTCAGGATCCCGGCCCCCGCCAAGGTAGCCAGGCTAAGGAGGTAGGTCAGGGCCCGACGTCGCTCGGGCAGGAAGACGTCCACCACCAAGATGATGCAGGCCATGGTGAGGACGAAGATCTCCGGCAGGGCCGGGGTCATGTCCGGGACCTGGAACGCCATGCTCGCCACCGCTTCCATGGAGACCCCCTAACTGCCCGCCCCCTGAAGATCAGGCCCCCGGGAGCTTAGAGCGCACCACATGTTGAAGCAGATTCTCCACGCTACCGTGGAGCACATCCACCACCGGATCCGGCCACACCCCCACCAGCAGGACCAGCACCGCCAGGGAGCCCAGCACCATCCCCTCACGCAGGTTCACGTCGGGCAGCCTTGCCACCCGCTCGCTGGGCGCCGTGCCGAAGACCACCCGCTTGACCAGCCACAGGGTATAGGCCGCCCCCAGCACCAGCGTGGTGGCCGCCACGAAGGCGATCCAGAAATCGGCTCGGAAGGCCGATAGCACCACCATGAACTCGCCTACGAAGCCAGAGGTCCCCGGCAGGCCCACGTTACCCATGGCGAAGAGCACCAGCAGCGTGGCGAAGATTGGCATGGGCTTGGCGATGCCGCCGTAGTCTGCGATACGCCGGGTGTGCAGCCGGTCATAGAGCACCCCAACGCACAGGAACAGCGCCCCCGAGATGAAGCCATGGGAGATGAGCTGCACCACCGCGCCCTCGAAGCCCAGGGCCGCCCCCTCCAAGCTACCGGTGCGCTCGAAGATGCTGAAGACCAGGAAGAAGCCCAACGTGGCGAAGCCCATGTGCGCGATGGAAGAGTAGGCGATGAGCTTCTTCATGTCCTCCTGGACCAAGGCCACCAAGGCGATATAGACGATGGCGATGAGCGAGAGGGCAATGACCACCCAGTCGAGCTGGCTGGCGGCATCTGGCACGATGGGCAAGAGGAAGCGCACGAACCCATAGGCTCCCAGCTTGAGCATGATGGCCGCTAAGATCACCGACCCCCCGGTAGGCGCCTCCACGTGGGCGTCGGGGAGCCAGGTGTGCACCGGCCACATAGGCACCTTCACGGCGAAGGCCAGGAGGAAGGCGAAGAAAAGCAGAATTTGCTCGGTTTGGGTCAGGGCCAGCCGGTGATAGTCTAGGATCTCAAAGCTGTCGCTCTGGAAGTAAAGATACAAGATGGCCACCAGGAGGAAGACCGAGCCCAGGAAGGTGTACAGGAAAAACTTGATGGCCGAGTACACCCGCCGCTCGCCACCCCAGATCCCGATAATGAGGAACATGGGGATGAGCATGGCCTCCCAGAAGACATAGAAAAGGGCCGCGTCCAGGGCGGCGAAGACCCCAATCATGAGCCCTTCCATGATTAGGAAGGCCCCCATGTACTGGGAGACCCGGTAGCGCACCGAATCCCATCCCGCTACCACGACCAGCAGCGTGCTGTAGGTGGTGAGCAGGATCAGCAGCATGGAGATCCCATCCACCCCCAGGTGGTAGCGGATGTTGAAGGCCTCGATCCAGGCATGATCCTCCACGAACTGCATGCCCCGCACCGCCGGGTCGAAGCCCGTATAAAGCGGCAGGGACAGCAGCAGGGTGGCCGCGGCAAAGCCGAGGGCCAGCCAGCGGGCGAGCGCGTCTCGGCGGCCTGCGGCCAGCACGGCCACGCCGCCCGCAATGGGTACCCAGATCACCAGGCTAAGCAAGGGCAAAGCGTTCATATGCGCGCTGTCCCCGAATCCCCCCGACGCCCTCGGCCTCTTGCCGTCCCCTCATGCGGCCACGGCCCAGCTGAGCAGCACCAGAAGGCCGATGATCATAGCGAAGGCGTAATGGTACAGGTATCCGCTCTGCAGCAGCCGCATCACCACAGCCAGGCGCCCCACCCCGCGGGCGGTGCCGTTGACCATGACCCCGTCGATGACCGTCACATCACCCACCTGCCACAGACCCCGGCCAAGGCGCACGCTCCCGTCGCCGAAGACGGCCTGGTTGAAGTCGTCGAATCCGTACTTGTTGACTAGGACGCGGTACAGAACCCCCGCTCGCTCCTTGGCCAGCTCAGGCAGCTCCGGACGCTTGAGGTAGGCATACCAAGCGGTAGCCACGCCGGCCATCGCTAGCCAGAAGGGCGGCGCCAGCAGGCCATGGAGGACCATGGACAGGGCCCCGTGGAAACCCTCCCCCATCCGCGCCAACACGTCGTGCTCGGCCGCTACCCGGATGGCCTCACCGAACCAGCCCCCGAAGAGCAGCGGCTCCACGGTCAGCCAGCCGACCAAGACGGCAGGCACCGCCAGCAGGACCAGGGGCACAGTGACCACCGCGGGCGACTCGTGCAGGTGCTCCCTGGCGTGAGGGTCCATGCGCTCCTCTCCGTGGAAGGTGAGGAAGAACATGCGAAAGGTGTAGAGCGCGGTGACGAAGACCCCAAGCAGGACCAAGAGGTAAGCTAGACCCGCCCCCGGGATCTCGCTCTCGCCCACCGCCTCGATGATGGCGTCCTTGGAGAAGAACCCCGACAGGCCCGGGAAGCCGATGAGGGCCAGGCAGCCAATGAGCATCGTCCAATACGTGACCGGCATGTAGCGCTTGAGCCCACCCATCTTGCGCATGTCCTGCTCGTGGTGCAGGGCGATGATCACCGAGCCGGCCGCGAGGAACATCAGAGCCTTGAAGAAGGCATGAGTCATCAGGTGAAAGATGCCCGCCGCGTAGGCCGATGCCCCCAATCCGACCATCATGTAGCCAAGCTGGGACAGGGTGGAGTAAGCCACCACCCGCTTGATGTCGTGCTGGACGATGCCCACGAGGCCCATGAAGAAGGCCGTCAGCGCGCCGATGACCAGCACCACGGAGAGGGCCGTCTCCGAGAGCTCATAGAGTGGCGACATCCGAGCCACCATGAACACGCCGGCGGTGACCATGGTGGCGGCGTGGATCAGGGCGGAGATGGGGGTGGGGCCCTCCATGGAGTCCGGCAGCCAGACGTGGAGCGGCACCTGGGCCGACTTGCCCATGGCCCCGATGAAGAGCAAGATGCAGATCAGGGTGATCACCGACCACTCCAGGCCGGGGATCACCTCCACGGTGACATCCTGCAGCAGCGGAGCGGCCCGGAAGACGTCGGCATAGTCCAGGCTGTTGAAGTACATCAAGATCGCCGCGATGCCCAGCAGGAAGCCGAAGTCGCCCACCCGGTTGACCAGGAAGGCCTTCATGTTGGCGTAGATGGCCGACTCGCGCTGGTACCAGAAGCCGATCAGCAGGTAGGAGACCAATCCCACCGCTTCCCAGCCGAAGAAGAGCTGGAGGAAGTTGTTGCTCATGACCAGCATGAGCATGGAGAAGGTGAACAAGGAGATGTAGCTGAAGAAGCGCTTGTAGCCGGGGTCGTCGTGCATGTAGCCGATGGTGTAGATGTGCACCATCAGCGAGACGAAGTTCACCACCACGATCATCAGGGCGGTGAGCCGGTCCACCAGGAAGCCGATCTCGAAGGAGATGCCGTCGCTGAACATCCAGCGATAGATCGGCTCGTTGAAGGTTTCGCCGCCACCGACGACATGGAAGAAGGCCACTAACGACAAGATCAAGGACAGGGCCACGCCCCCGATGCAGATCCGGTGCACCGCCTCGCGGCTCAGCCAGCGCCCGAGCAGCCCGGTGACAATGGTCCCCAGGAGGGGGGCGAGGACGATCCCGACGTAGACGCTCTTCATGGCGCTCCTCAGCCCTTCAGCGAGTCGAGCTGCTGCACGTTGATGGTGCGCCGGTTGCGGAACAGCACCACCAGGATGGCCAGCCCGATGGCGGACTCAGCCGCCGCCACCGTGAGGATGAAGAACACGAACACCTGCCCAGCCACGTCACCGAGGTAGTGGGCAAAGGCAATGAAGTTGAGGTTGACGGCCAGGAGCATGAGCTCGATGGCCATGAGCAGGACGATCATGTTCTTGCGGTTGATGAAGATGCCGGCGACGCTCAGGCAAAACAGCAGCGCCCCGACCACGAGGAAATCGGACAGGCTGATCATGACCCAACCCCTCTCTCCGTCCGCCGCCAGCGACGGCAGACCCTGGTTCTCGTTGTCGCCCCGCTCCCCTCGACGGGCTCAGCTCTCGCTGCTGCCCTCGCCCTGCGCAGGCCGCCGCGCCGCGGGCAGGCTCACTAGGCGCACCCGCCCCTCGCGCCGCACCCGCACCTGGCGGGCCGGGTCCTGACGCTTGCTATCCGGCCGCCGGCGCAGGGTCAAGGCGATGGCGGCGATGATGGCCACCACCAGCACCGCCGCAGCGATCTCGAAAGGATAGACGTACTCGGTGTACAGAACCCCACCCAGCTCCTTGGTATTGCTGTAGTCTGCCGGGTGCCGAGGTGGCGAACCGAAGCGCTCCAGGCCAAAGTAGCTCGACCCCACCACCAAGGCCATCTCCACGAACATCAGCACCGCCACCACAACCCCCACCGGCAGGTAGCGGATGAAGCCCTCGCGCAGCGGCACCAGATTGATGTCCAGCATCATCACCACAAAGAGGAACAGGACCATGACCGCGCCCACGTAGACTAGCACCAGGGTCACGGCCAAGAACTCGGCCTCCAACAGCAACCAGAGGGCCGCGCTGGTGAAGAAGGCCAGCACTAGGAACAAGGCGGCGTGCACCGGGTTGCGCACCGTCACCACCGCCGCTCCGGCACCCACCAGAACCGCGCTGAAGAAGTAGAAGATGGCCTGCTCCGCGCTCATGCTCCCCCCGCCTGCTCCTCCCGGCCGGGCCACCTCACCGATAGCGGGCGTCCTTGGCTCGGTCCGCCGCGATCTGCTCCTCGTAGCGGTCCCCGATGGCTAGGAGCTGCTCCTTGGTGATGATGTTCTCGCCTCGGCGCTCGAAATGGTACTCGTAGATGCGGGTCTCCACGATGGAGTCCACGGGGCAGGACTCCTCGCAGAAGCCACAGTAGATGCACTTGAACAGGTCGATGTCGTAGCGGGTGGTCCTGCGGGTCCCATCCTCGCGCTCCTCGGACTCGATGGTGATGGCCAGGGCCGGGCAGACCACCTCGCACAGCTTGCAGGCGATGCAGCGCTCCTCGCCATTGGGATAGCGACGCAGGGCGTGCAGCCCCCGGAAACGAGGTGACTGGGGGGTCTTCTCATCCGGATACTGCACGGTGATCTTGCGGGCGAAGAGGTACCGCCCCGTCAGGCGCAGGCCCTGGACCAGCTCCCACAGGAGCAGGCTCCGGAAGTAGTCGACGATCGCCTTGATCATGGCGCGTCCTCCTCAGTCGAACCAGGGCGGGAGG
>WFXX01000101.1 GCA_015490395.1 Gammaproteobacteria bacterium
GATCCCCGCCTGGGCGAGGCCCCGGCCCCGTAGCGCCGCGCCCCCTCGGCCAGGGCCTCGCCCAGGCGGGGATCCCCGGCCAGGCCCAGGTAGTCGTTGCTGGCGAAGGAGAGGAGATCTCGGCCATCCAGGCACAGCACCCGGCCCGGCCGGCCCTCCAGCCGGCGGCGCCGGCGGAGGCGGTGGGCGGCCCGCAGCGCGGCCAAGGCCGCCGCCGGGTCCCTCATGCGACGGCGCCCGCCTCCTGCCGGCGCCGCTGCTGGGTCTCCTCCCGCACCTCGAGGCCCAGGTCCCGAAGCATCTGCAGGTCGTCCTCCACCGCCCGGCCCTTGGTGGTGAGGTAGTCGCCGATCATCACCCCCGAGGCCCCGGCGAAGAAGATCATGGCCTGCAGGTCCCGCAGGAACTGCCGTCCCCCAGCGATGCGGATCTCGGCCCGGGGCAGCAGGTAGCGGAAGACGGCAATGGTCTGGAGGATCTCCAGGGGCTGCATGGGCTCCCGGTCCCCCAGGGGGGTGCCGGGGATGGGGTTGAGGAAGTTGAGGGGCACCGACTCCACCTCCAGCTCCTGGAGGGTCAGGGCCAGCTCCACCCGCTGGTCCAGGCTCTCGCCCATGCCCAGGATGCCGCCCGAGCAGACTCGCAGCCCGGCCTCCCGGGCGTGGCGGATGGTGTCGATGTTCTCCTGGTAGGTGTGGGTGCTGCAGATGCGGTGGAAGAAGCTGGGGGCGCACTCCAGGTTGTGGTGGTAGTTCTCCAGCCCCATGGCCTTGAGCTCCCGCGCCGTCTCCGCATCCAGGGCCCCCAGGCTGGCGCATCGGCCCACGTCGCTGCCCTCCCGCATGGCCTCGAGGTAGGCGCGCAGCTGCTCCCGCTCCCTGCGGCCCCGCACGCCCCAGCCCTTGGAGACCAGCCCGAAGTCGCTCACCCCCCACGAGCGGGCCCGCCGCGCCCGCTCCAGCACCTCTTCCGTGGGCAGGTAGTTGTAGACGGGCGCCCCGGTGCGGTGGTGGGCGCTCTGGGCGCAGAAGGCGCAGTCCTCGGGGCAGCCCCCCGAGCGCACGTTGGCGATGGCGCAGACCTCGATGGCCTCGCCCCGGAAACGGCGGCGGATACGATCGGCCCCGGCCATGAGGGCGGGGAGGTGGCGACGGTCCAGCCGGATGAGCCAGCCGCCCTCGGCGGCGCCCAGCCGCTCCCCCTCCAGGGCGCGGCGGGTGAGGCCTTCGAGGGCCTTGAGGATCTCCTCCTCGCGGCTGTGGCGGGGATGGGGCAGGGAAGCGGCTTCGGTCATGGCAGGTACCTCCGGCATCTGGCGAGGGACGGGGGTGGCGCGGGCCGGGCCGCCGGACGATGATAGTGGCTGCCGGAGGCCTGTCAACGCCAAGGAGGGCGGATGGTCGACGGAGAGGGAAGATGGCAGCGCTTGCTGGCAGGGCTGCTGGACTGGCTTTTGCCTCCGGCATGCGCCTTGTGCGAGGCTCCAGGGGCTCTGCTCTGCCCACCCTGTCTGGCGGAGCTGCCCGCCCTGGGGCCGGCCTGTCGGCGCTGTGCCCTGCCTCTGCCCGCGGACCCGGGTGGGTTGTGCGGCCCCTGCCTGCGGCGGTCGCCCCCCTTCGAGGCCCTGGTGGCGCCCTTCGCCTATGGGCCGCCCCTGGACCGGCTCCTCCAGGCCCTCAAGTATGGGGGCCGGCTGGAGCTGGCCCGGCCCCTGGGGGAGCGGCTGGCGGTGAGCTGGCTGGCGGCGGGCCCGCCTCCCGAACTCCTCCTGCCGGTGCCCCTTCATCCCCGGCGGCTGCGCCAGAGGGGCTTCAATCAGGCCCTCGAGCTGGCGCGCGCCGCCGCCCGCCGCGCCGGCCTTCCCCTGGCGCCGCACCTGCTGCGCCGGATCCGGGACACCCTGCCCCAGGCGGCCCTGGACGCCCGCGCCCGCCGGGCCAACGTGCGTGGGGCCTTCGTCCTGGCTGCCGGCCTGGAGGGCGTCCGGCGGGTGGCCCTGGTGGACGACGTGGTGACCACGGGCCACACCGTGGCCGAGCTGGCCCGGCTGCTGCGGCGGGCGGGGGTCGAGGAGGTGCGGGTCTGGGCCGCCGCTCGGGCCCTGCCGCCCCGGGTGCCGGCCGGCCCGGCGCCGTGCTAGACTCCGGCGGCCCCGCGGGGTGGGCCAGCCGCCGGCTCGAGGAGGGAGCAGCCATGGAGCAGCTACCCAGGAGAGGTCGGGCCCCCGTCCGGGCCGTTACCCTGCTGGTCGCCGTGCTGTCCGCCGCATGGGCGGCGGCGCCGGCGGCGTGGGCGGGTCGGACCGTGGACGTGAGCCTGAGCAACGACACCGCCCGCATCGAGCTGGAGCGCTCCCTGCAGGGAGGCCGCCTGGGCCGCACCCTGGCCACCGGCTCGGTGTTCTTCTCCGACAATGATGATCAGCTCCTTGCCCTGGGCCTGCACGTGCGCGGGGAGGCGGGCAGCCGCTCCCCAGGCCTCTTCGCCGGTCTGGGCCTGGATGGGCACCTGGGCAGCCTGCGGGGCAAGACCGTGGGGGCGCTCTCCGTGGGCGGGGGGCTGGACTACTACCCGCCAGCCCTGCCCCGCCTCCACCTGGGCCTAGCCGCTCGCTACGCACCGCGGATCCTAGCCTTCGTCAAGGCCGACGGCCTCACGGAGGTGCGCCTCCGCTTGGGCTACGAGGTGCTGCGGGACGCTTTCGTCTACGCCGAGTACCGGCGCGTGGAGGTGGGGTTGGAGGGCCTGCCCTCGCGCGTCCCCGACGACGGCGGTCATCTCGGCCTGCGCTTTACCTTCTGAGCCTTACCTTCTGAGCCTTGCCGCGGGCGGCCCGTTGGCCGTGCTAGACTAAGTCCTCTCTATCGGCCGCGGGAAAGGCGGCCGGAGGAGGGCGCGATGCAGGTGACAAGCAGCCTGACGGTGCTCCCGTGGCGGGGCCCCGGCGGTTCCCCTGCCAGGGGGGTTCCCCCCGTGCGCCCTGTGACGCGGGCGAGTCCCGTCGGGCAGGCGGACCACCGTTTCCCGGCAGAGCGGGTGCTGGAGGGGGAGCTCCTGCGCAACCGCCGCCGCCGGCCCCGTGCGGAGGGCTTGGCGGCACCGGAGGCTCGCCGCGCCCTGGCCGCCTACCTGGCGGTGGAGGCCGGCCCCGCCCTCGCCTCCCGGGTGGACCTCTACGCCTGAGCCTGGTGAGGCCGGCGCGCCGGGGCTTGCCGGAGAGCGATGCCTGAGCGCCTGGAGCCGGAGGAGGGACGCCGGCTGGAGGGCCTGCTGAGGTCCCGCTGGGCGGCCCTGGCTGTGGCCGCCCCCGGGGGTGGCCCGCCCGCTCTCTCCTTCGTGGCCTTCGCCCCCGCGCCCGCCCTGGGCGGTGTGGTCCTCCACCTCAGCGAGCTGGCCCGCCACACTCGGCTGCTGCGCGAGGCCGGCGTCGCGGCCCTGGGCCTCAGCGAGCCCGACCCGGGCGGGGGCGACCCCCAGCGCCTGGCGCGGCTGACCCTGGAGGGGCCGGTGGAGTGGCTGGCCGCTGGCGATCCCCGCTTCGAGGAGGCCCGGCGCGCCTACCTGGACCGCCTACCCTGGGCCGCGCCCCGCTTCGGCTTCGCCGACTTCCGGCTCTTCCTGCTGCTTCCCGAGCGGGCCCGCCTCGTGGCCGGCTTCGGTCGGGCCCTGGACCTGCCCCCCGGGGCGGTGCTGGCGGCCGCTTCCCCGTGACCGGCGCCCTTGCCCCAGCGCGTCGCTTGTGGTGAAGTGGCGCCCGGATCCAACCCCGATCAAGCTTGGAGGACAGCCACATGCGGATGAGGCGGCAGGCGCGCAGGGGCGGCTGGCGGGCCCTGGTGGGCGGGGCGGCGCTGGCCTGGGCGGCGGGACCGGCCTGGGCCCTGGGTCCGGTGGAGCTGGGCCTGGAGGCCGGCCTCTGGAGCAACGACGTCTCGGGGAGCGTGCGCGACGCCGGCGGCGACATCGACGTCGAGGGCGTGCTCCGCCTGCCGGGGGAGACCCTGGGCTACGCCCGGGCCAGCCTCCACGTCGCGGGCCTGGGCACCTTCCACGCCGGCTGGTCCAACCTGGGCCGCAGCGCCACCGGCACCCTGGGCTCCACCATCAGCTTCGCCGGGCGCAGCTTCGTCTCGGGCTCCACCCTGTCCAGCGACGTGGACCTGACGGTCTACGACGTGGGCTGGACCTTCAGCCTCCTGGACGTGGGCGCGGCCTCGGCCCACCTGGGGCTGGACGTCAAGTGGTACGACGGCACCGTGCGCCTGAGCAGCGGCGGCACCACCGCCTCGTCGGCCCTCTCGGTGCCGGTGCCCATGCTCAAGGCCGCGCTGCGCTTCGGGCTGCCCTTCCTGGAGGCCGAGGTGGGCGGCGAGGGCATCGCCATCGCCGGCAACCGGATGACCGACCTGCGGGCGGCGGTGCGCTTCCACCCGCTCCCCCTGGTCTATCTCACCGGGGGCTACCGCTACATGGACCTGAAGCTGGAGGACGGCAGCAAACGGGCCGACGTCCGGCTGGAGGGGCCCTTCCTCGGGCTGGGGGTGGATCTGTAGCGACGGGGCCGGAGGGGGTCTACCGGGCGCCCGCCCGCCACCAGGGCAGGAGCAGGGCGGTCAGGCCCAGGGCCAGGGCCGCCGTCTGCCAGGGCCGGGCCAGGTCCAGGGCCTGCGAGGCCTGCAGGCCCGCCCACAGCGCTCCCACCGCCAGGCTCAGACGCAGCATGCCGATCACCTCCCGGGGGCGTGGCCCCCTGCCCTTTCCCACAGCATGCTCTCCCGGGGCCGGCGGCGCCGTGTCCCCTCTCGCGCCCCGGGCGTGAACGGATGCCCGTTTCCGAGCTGCCGCGCCTCTACCTCATCACCCCGCCGGGCCTGGAGGGCCCACCCTTGCTGGAGGGTCTGGAGCGGGCGCTGGCCCGGGGCGCGCGCCTGGTCCAGCTCCGCCTGGTGCCCCTGCGGCCCAAGGGGCACGCCGCCCTGGCGGCCGAAGCCCTGGACCTGTGCCGTGCCCGGGGGGCGAGGCTGCTGCTCAACGGCCCCCCGGAGCTGGCCGCGGCCTGGGGCATGGACGGGGTGCACCTGAGCGCCGCCCGCCTGGCCGCCCTGGAGGCCCGGCCGGGCCCCCGGGGCTGGCTGGTGGGGGCCTCCTGCCACGGTCCCGGTGAGCTGGCCCGGGCGGCCGCCCTGGGGCTGGACTACGCGCTGCTCTCCCCGGTGCTGCCCACCGCCAGCCATCCCGGGCGTCCTCCCCTGGGCTGGGCGCGCTTCGCCGCCTGGGTGCGCGCGGCCGCCGGGAGGCTGCCCGTCTACGCCCTGGGCGGCCTGGGGCCGGAGGACCTGGCGAGGGCCCAGCGGGCCGGGGCCTGGGGCGTGGCGGGGATCCGCTCCTTCTGGGAGGGGGAGGCCGGCCTGGCCTAACGCTCGTCCTCCCGCTCCCCTTCCGGGCCTCTCGCGCCCGAGGGAGCCTCCTCCCCGGGGATGCGGTAGCGCTCCGCCGCCCACTGGCCCAGGTCGATGAGCCGGCAGCGCTCGCTGCAGAAGGGACGCCACCGGGAGGCCGGCGTCCAGGGCACCTCCCGCCCGCAGGTGGGGCAGGGGACCACCCGAGGGTTCTTCTGGCCCGGGCCGCTCACAGGGTGCAGCAGGCGAGGAGGAAGTCCACGTCCTCCTCGACCTGCACGGGCCGGCCCTCCGGGCCCGGGCGCAGGAAGCGGACCGTGAAGCGGTGCCGGCCGGCGCTGATCTCCGCATAGCACGGCGAGCTCGCCGGCAAGGTGACCCGCAGGAGCTGGGTGGGCGCGTTGGGGTCCAGGGCCTGCTGGAAGAAGCCGCCTGGGGCCCGCTGCCGCACGGGCCGGGCGCTCTGGCGGATCAGGCGCAGCAGCACGGCGATGGCCTGGCGCACCGGCTCCAGCTGCGCCAGCCAGCGGCGTAGCTGCTCCGAGCGCTCCTTCGCAGGCCGGTGCAGCCAGTGGTGCAGGCCCGGCAGGTCGAAGTGGCAAGTGCCGCCGGGGATGCTGGAGCGCTGGCGCACCGCGTTGAGCAGCTCCTCGCCCCTCAGGGCCTGCCCCGGCTGGCCGGTCATGGCGTGCAGCCCGTCCACCAGGTCCTCGAGCTGCTCCAGCAGGGCCACCAGCCGGCCCCGGTCCACCTCCGGATTGTGGCGCAGCGCCTCCAACAGCGCCGTCTGGCGCTCCAGCTCCTTCATCACCTCGGTCTTGAGGTCCGTGCGGCCGCAGATGGCCAGGATGTCCAGCAGATGGCCCAGCACCATGCGGCTCTCCCAGGGCGAGGGACCGTCCACATGGGCGTAGGCGCCCGTGAACAGGCACTCCAGCCTGAGGAAGGTGCGCACCCGCTCGTTGAGGGGCTGCTCGTAGACGACGTTCTCCTGCACGGCCTGTGGTGCCGGCGTCCCCGGGCCCGTCACCCACCGGCCCGGGCCCTTGGCCAGCACGGCCAGCGCGGTGCGCGACCGCACGCCCAGCATGATGCCTCCTCGAGCCTCGGGTCAGGCTGGGGCTAGTTTAAGCCATCCCCCCGCGCCGGGTAAGGGCAAGATGCACGCCGCCGGCGCGACGGGGTGCTCAGGGATCGCCCCGCTCCCGGGCCAGGGCCAGGTAGCGGCGGTGCAGGGCGTCCACCCGGCGGTGGAGCTCCTCCACCGTGCCCTCGTTGGGCAGCAGATCGTCGGCCGCCGCCCGGCGGCGCTCCCGGTCCCACTGGGCGGCCAGGATGGCCTCCAGGGTGGCCTCGTCCAGGCCGTCCCGCCGGCGCACTCGCTCCTTCTGCAAGGCTACCGGGGCGTCCACCACCAGCACCCGGTCCACCAGGTCACGCTGGCCGGCCTCCAGGAGCAGGGGGATGACCAGCACGCAGTAGGGGGTCCGGAGGCGGGCCAGGCGCCGCTCCATCTCCCGCCGGATGCGCGGATGCAGGATGGCCTCCAGGCGCCGGCGCGTCTCCGGGTCGCGGAAGATCCGCTCACGCAGGCCGGCCCGGTCCAGGCCGCCGTCCGGCCGCAGCACCTGCGGGCCGAAGGCTTGCACGATGGCTGCCAGGGCCTCGCGGCCGGGGGCCACCAGCTCACGGCCGATGCGATCGGCGTCCAGCACGGGCACCCCCAGCTCCTCGAAGCGCGCCGCTGCCAGGGACTTGCCCGAGCCGATGCCCCCCGTGAGCCCCACCACCAGCATAGGCCCAGCTTATGCTGCCGGGGGCCGGCCAGGCCAGCCCTCTGGTCTCCTCTCCCACCC
>WFXX01000102.1 GCA_015490395.1 Gammaproteobacteria bacterium
ACGCCGGGCGGAACGGGCAGTGTAAGAGATCGCCCCGGTGGATTCAATGGCCCGACGCACCAGCTCGAAGTGCTCCCGGCCCCCCTCCTCGATGGCTCGGCGCAGTTGGGCGGCCTGCTCCGGAGGGCTGTGCCGCAGGGCGTGGATGAGGGGCAGGGTGGGCTTGCCCTCGGCCAGGTCGTCGCCGCGGTTCTTGCCCAGCTGCTCGGCAGAGGCGCTGTAATCCAGCAGGTCGTCGATGATCTGGAAGGCCGTCCCGAGATGCATGCCGTAAGCGGCCATGGCGTCCTTGGTGACCGCGTCCCGCCCGGCCAGCACCGCCCCCAGGCGGGCCGAGGCCTCGAAGAGCTTGGCGGTCTTGGAGCGCACCACCTCGAGGTAGCGCTCCTCCGTGGTATCCGCGTCGTGGCAGTTGAGGAGCTGGAGCACCTCTCCCTCGGCGATGGTGTTGGTGGTGTGGGCCAGGATCTCCATCACCTCCATGCTGCCCACCTCCACCATCATCTCGAAGGCCCGGGAGTAGAGGAAGTCGCCCACCAGCACGCTGGCCTGGTTGCCCCAGATGGCGTTGGCCGTGTCCCGCCCCCGGCGCAGCTCGGAGGCATCCACCACGTCGTCGTGCAGCAGCGTGGCGGTGTGGATGAACTCGATGATGGCCGCCAAACGGATATGGTCCTGCCCCTGATAGCCCAGCCCCCGGGCGCTGAGCAGCACTAGGGCGGGCCGCAGGCGCTTGCCGCCGCTGCTGACGATGTAGTGGCCCAGCTGGTTGATGAGCACCACCTCCGAGCGCAGACGCTGGCGGATCAGGGCGTCCACCGCGCGCATGTCCTCGGCGATGAGGGCCTGCACCGAGGCCATGAGGTTGCCGGGCCTGCTCGCCTGCATGCTGGGGAAGGCTCTCCGGTACCGAGGCCGTCGAACTGTGCCACAGCCGAGCGCCGGGATGCCAGCGCCCCCCGGAAGCATTGACCTGGGTAGCAGACAGCAGTAGACTTCTCCTTCTTCCTGACTTATGCTAGGAAACTTGCTTTTCCGCTCGTCGAGAGAGCACGGGCAGCTTCCGGGATGTCCCTCATGTATGCGGTGATCGCAACCGGCGGCAAGCAGTACCGGGTGGCCAAGGGCGATGTGCTACGGGTGGAGCGCCTGCCCGCGGAGCCTGGGGCTACGGTGGAGCTGGACCGCGTCCTGATGGTGGTGGAGGGCGACGACGTCCGGGTGGGTAGCCCCTACCTGGAGGGGGCCAAGGTTACCGCCACCGTGCGCGGGCACGGGCGCGGAGAGAAGATCCGCATCGTCAAGATGCGCCGCCGCAAGCACTCCCGCAAGCGGATGGGACACCGCCAGCATTACACCGAGCTGGAGATCACCGGGATCGGCTGAGCCCTCCCGGCGGCGGAACCTTCGGGCGGAACCTTCAGGCGGAGGAGCGGATCCTATGGCACATAAGAAGGCGGGCGGCAGCACCCGGAACGGGCGCGACTCCCACGCCAAGCGGCTGGGGGTGAAGCGCTTCGGGGGCCAGCGGGTGCGGGCCGGCAACATCCTGGTGCGCCAGCGGGGCACCCGCTTCCATCCGGGGGAGAACGTCGGTCTGGGCAAGGACTACACCCTCTATGCCTTGGTGGACGGGGTGGTCCAGTTCCGGCGCAAGGGCCCGCGGATGCGCACTTACGTCAGCGTCCTGCCCGCCTGAGGGGGGCGCTGCCGCGCCCACGAGCAGGCCCCGCCCGCGCGGGGCCTTTTCGTGCCCGGACCCCTTGAGCCGGCAGCCCTGGGGGTTGCGCGGGTCGGCCACCGGCGGCGCATCCCGCCCCACGCGGACGGTCCGGACATGCGGTTCGTGGATGAGGTGACCATTGAGGTGCAGGCCGGCGCCGGCGGCGACGGCTGCGTCAGCTTCCGCCGGGAGAAGTATCTGCCCAAGGGCGGCCCCGACGGCGGCGACGGGGGCGACGGGGGCAGCGTCTACCTGGTGGCCGATCCCTCCCTGAACACGTTGGTGGATTTCCGGCACAGCCGGCGCTTCCGGGCCGAGCGGGGTCAGCACGGCATGGGTGCCAACCGCACCGGGCGCAGTGGCGAGGACCTGCGCATCCGGGTGCCGGTGGGCACCGTGGTACGCGATGCCGACACCGGAGAGCTGCTGGGGGACCTGGTGCGGCCGGGGCAGACGCTGCTGGTGGCCCGGGGCGGGCGCCGGGGGCTGGGCAACACCCGCTTCAAGAGCAGCACCAACCGGGCCCCACGGCAGTTCACCCGAGGCGCCCCGGGGGAGGAGCGGCGCCTGGCCCTGGAGCTCAAGGTGCTGGCCGACGTGGGGCTGCTGGGGCTGCCCAACGCAGGCAAGTCCACGCTGCTGCGGGCGGTCTCCGCCGCCCGCCCCCGGGTGGCCGACTATCCCTTCACCACCCTGCATCCCCACCTCGGCGTGGTGCGCACCTCCCCCTACCGGGGCTTCGTGATGGCCGACGTCCCGGGTCTCATTGAGGGAGCGGCGGAGGGAGCCGGTCTCGGCGTGCGCTTCCTGCGACACTTGGCCCGCACCCGCCTGCTGCTGCATCTGGTGGAGGTGGCCCCGCCCGAAGGCGACCCGGTGGCCCAGGCGCGAGCCATCCAGCGGGAGCTCGCCCGCTACAGCCCGGAGCTGGCCGCCCGGCCCCGATGGCTGGTGCTGACCAAGACCGATCTGCTGCCCGAGGCCGAGCGGGAGCCTCGCTGCCGGGCCCTGGTGGAGGCCTTGGGCTGGACGGGACCGGTGCATGCCGTCAGCGCTCTCACCGGCGAAGGCCTGGAAGCCTTGGTGCAGGCGGTGGATCGCTTCCTGCAGGAGGCCGCCCCCGGCGCTTCCGGGGGCAAGGCCGGGGAGGCGGCGTGGTGACCGACGCCGGAAGGCGTGAAGTCCTACGGCAGGCCCGCCGCTGGGTGGTGAAGGTGGGCAGCTCCCTGCTCACTGCCGAGGGGCGCGGACTGGACCGGGACCTGATGGAGGCCTGGGCGGCGCAAATCGCGGCCCTGCGCGCCGAGGGCCGGGCGGTGGCGCTGGTCTCCTCGGGGGCCGTGGCGGAGGGGCTCCAGCGCCTGGGCTGGCGGGAGCGGCCCCACGCCCTCCACGAGCTCCAGGCCGCTGCCGCTGTGGGGCAGATGGGCCTGATCCAGGCCTACGAGGCTGCCTTCCAGCGCCATGGGCTGCGCACGGCCCAGGTGCTGCTCACCCACGAGGACCTGGCCGACCGGGCGCGCTACCTCAACGCCCGCTCCACGCTTCGGGTGCTCCTTGAGCTGGGCGTGGTGCCGGTGATCAACGAGAACGACACCGTGGCGGTGGAGGAGATCCGCTTCGGGGACAACGACACCCTGGCGGGGTTGGTGGCCAACCTGTTGGAGGCCGATGTCCTGGTGCTGCTCACCGATCAGGAAGGGATGTACGACCGGGACCCCCGCCGGGACCCCGCTGCCCGGCTGATCCGCGAGGCCGAGGCGGGGGACCCGGCCTTGCGGGCCATGGCCGGGCGCGGCGGCGTGGGACGCCTGGGCCGGGGCGGGATGGTGACCAAGGTGCGGGCCGCGGAGCTGGCCGCCCGCTCGGGAGCGGCCACGGTGATCGCCTCCGGCCGGGAGGAAGCCATCCTCCTGCGCCTAGCGGTCGGCGAGCCCCGGGGCACCTTCCTGCGCCCGGCGCGCCCACCCCTGGCCGCCCGCAAGCGCTGGCTGGCC